>NZ_JBEYIS010000006.1:28517-219344 GCF_040635975.1 Streptomyces sp. NPDC006798 | reverse complement strand
CGCGACGACGGACGCCGCGACTGCGTCCGCGCCACCGCCCGCCCCACCGCAGCCCGCGTCCTCTGGTCCGTCCACACCCTCGTCCTCGTCACCGCCCTCCTCGCGGGCACGGTCGTCATCAGCTCCCGGAATCTCGCGGACAAGTACTGCGACAGCTCCGCTCTCTCGGCCAACCGGGATACCAAGCGGGTGGAGACGAAGGGTGTGCGGGGTGCCGAGTGCGTAGGCATCGCCACCGGCGACGTCCGCTTCTCCGACTGGCTGAAGCGCGGCAACGAACCGGCCGAGTCGGCCGCGTCCCCCTCCTGGACTCTGGCGACGCTGGAGAAGCTCATCCGGGCGGAGAACAAGAAGGTGCTCGACCACCACTCGGGCACATACGTCACCATCGTCTACGCGGGCCCCCTCAGCTCCGCCTCCCCGGAGAACGTCTCCCCGGTGAAGGGCATCGAGGAGCTGGCGGGCGTATACGTCGCCCAGCGGGCGATCAACAAGGAGAAGGGGCTGACCCGGCTCCGGGTACTGATCGCCAACGGCGGCCCGGATATGCGCGACCAGATAGTCATGGCCGAGTCGATCGCCCGCTACGCCCGCCGCGACCCCACCCTCGTCGGGGTCGTCGGTATCGGGCGCAATCTCACCACCAGCGATGATGTCGCGACCATTCTCAAGAAGGCCGAACTGCCGGTGATCTCCGGTACGAATTCCTCGACCCAGCTCCCCACGACACACGCCAACTGGTTCAGCCTGGCCGCACCCGACAAGTGGCAGGCCGATCAGATCGGACTGATCGCCCGGCAGCTCCGTGACCCGAAGCAGAAGACGCAGTACGCGCTGGTACTGGCCCGCGACACCGGGAACACCCAGGACGAGTACACCAAGCAGCAGGCCAAGTTCGGGGGCGAGATGCTGGTCCGGGAGAAATTCACGCCCCTGAGGAGCGAGACCTACACCGTCGGGCCGGGCGGAGCCAATCTGCGGGAGCCGAGCCAGAAGTTCTGCCGGGGCGACAAGGTTCCGTCGGTGATCTACTTCGCGGGCCGGGCCGAGGACGCCAGCGCGCTGACGTCCGCGCTCCGCGACGAGCAGGGCTGTGCCGACAAGGACATCTCCGTCCTCACCGGCGACGACATCTCCAAGGAGGACTTCACCCCGCAGGGGGACGGGAGTATGCCGTCGAACGTCACGCTCTATCACTCGACACTGGCCCAGCTGGCCGAGAAGCGGGATACGGACTTCTACGAGAACGGCAAAGAGTTCCTGCCGGTGACGGGAAAGAAGGACGCCTGGGCCGGACCGGAGGCGGATGCGCTGGCGAACGGGCAGACCGCCTTGTCCCATGACGCCACCTGGACCCTGTACAGGGCGGCCAGTGACTCCGGAGTCGTCCAGAGCCGGGCTGCGGCCTGGGTGAATCTGCGGGCGCAGAAGGTCCCGAAGATGGCGACGGGCGAGATCGACTTCACGACGGGGCCGCCCAAGTCGGAGCGGACGGGCCACAGCATCGTGCTGAACCGGGTCCGGCGCGGGGCGGACGGTGCACCCGACATCGACGAGTTGTGCGCCCGGCCCGCCGGGAACACCGTCCCCCTGACCGTGGAGGAGTGCGCCATACCCGAGCCGTAACCCCAGGGTTCACGGCTCGCGGGGAATCAGCTTCCCCCGGCGCGACAGCAGGAACTTCTTGAACGCCGCGACCGGGGGCGTGTCCACATGGCCGTCCCGCCAGGCCAGGCCGATCTCCCGGACCGCCCGCGGTGCGGTGACCGTGAGTTCGACGACTCCGGGGCGCGGTACCGCGGGCGGCGGCAGCAGGGCCACGCCGAGGCCCGCCGCCACCAGGCCGCGCAGGGTCTCCGCCTCCTCGCCCTCGAAGGCGATCTTCGGGGTGAAGCCCGCCTGGGTACACAGGTCGTCGGTGATCCGGCGGAGCCCGTAGCCGGGTTCGAGGGTGACGAAGACGTCGTCGGCGGCTTCGGCGAGGCGGATCCGGCGGCGTCCGGCGAGCCGGTGGTCGTCGGGGACGACGAGCCGTAGCCGCTGTTCGTCGAGGCGCCGGGAGACCAGGTCCGGCGCGTCGGGCACCGGTGAGGTCAGGCAGAGGTCGAGTTCGCCGGTACGCAGTCCGCCGAGCATCGCCTCGCCGTAGTTCTGGACGAGGGTGAACCGCACCTTGGGATGGTCGGCGCGGAAGGCCCGGAGGAGTCCGGGGACGGTCTCGGAGCCCATGGTGTGGAGGAAGCCGAAGGCGACCCGGCCCGCGTGCGGGTCGGCGTCGGCCCGTACGGACTCGGCGGCCCGCTCGACCTCGGCGAGGGCGCGTTCGACGGAGTCGAGGAAGGTACGGCCCGCGGGGGTGAGGGAGACCGTACGGCCGCGCCGATCGAAGAGGGTGACGCCGAGGTCGCGCTCCAGCCGGACCATCGCCCGGGAGAGCGTCGACTGGGGGACGCCGGTCTCCTGCGCGGCCCGGGTCACATGCTCGTGCCGGGCCACCTCCGCGAAGTACGCCAGCCTCGGGACGAGCCGCACAAGCAGCGCCGAGATGTCTTCTGTGTCACTGATATGTGACAGCCGCCGCTCTGAGCTGTGTTCATGCACCATGGGAACGATTATCGGCGTTCTATGCATTGGACGCATGAAAAAGCCGGCCGTAGGTTCGTGTCATGCCTGCCGCCAGTACCGAGGCGTCCGCTCCCGCAGCGGGCGCCCTCGCACCAGAACCGTCCCCGACTCCTGTTCCCGAGCCGCTCGCCCCCGGGCAGCCCGGCTACCGCCGGATGAGCTTCGCGCTCTTCGCCGCCGGTGTCGCCGCCTTCGCCCTCCTCTACTCCACGCAGGCACTGCTGCCCGCCGTCTCCGCCGACTTCGGTGTGACGGCGTCGGCCGCGAGCTGGACGGTCTCCGCCTCGACCGGCGCGCTCGCCCTCCTCGTACTGCCGCTGAGCGCCCTCTCGGAGCGCTTCGGCCGCCGCACCCTGATGACCGTCTCGCTGACGGTCGCCGTCGTCATCGGTCTGCTGGTGCCGCTGGCGCCGAACCTGGAGACCCTGATCGCCCTGCGGGCCCTTCAGGGCGCCGCGCTGGCGGGTGTCCCCGCGTCGGCGATGGCGTATCTCGCCGAGGAGGTACGGCCCCGGGCGCTGGTCGCCGCGATCGGGCTGTTCGTCGCGGGCAACAGCGTCGGCGGGATGAGCGGCCGGATCGTCACCGGCTGGGCCGCGCAGTTCGGCGGCTGGCGGGTGGGTCTTGCCGCGGTCGGCGTGCTGGCGCTGCTCGCCGCGGTGGCCTTCCGGCTGCTGCTGCCCCGGCCGCGCCGGTTCGCCCCGGCGCCGCTGAGCCCGCGGGCGATCGGTTCGACCGTACGCGGCCATCTGGCGAACCCGCTGCTGATCCGGCTGTACGCGATCGGCGCGCTCTTCATGACGGTCTTCGGCGCGGTCTACACGATGGTCGGCTACCGGCTGACGGAGGAGCCGTTCGGGCTGCCGCCGGGTGTGGTGGGCTCGGTCTTCCTGGTCTATCTCGTCGGTACGGTGTCGTCGGCGACGTCCGGGCGGCTGGTGGCCCGGCTCGGGCGGCGCGGCGCGCTGTATCTGGCGGTGGTGACGACGGCGGCGGGTCTGCTGCTGACCCTGATGGCGTCGCTGCTGGCGATGGTGCTGGGGCTTGTGCTGATCACGGCCGGGTTCTTCGCCGGGCACGCGGTCGCGTCGTCGGCGGTGAGCCGGGCGGCGAAGACGGGCCGGGCGCAGGCGTCGGCGCTGTACCAGTCGGCGTACTACATCGGCAGCAGCGTCGGCGGCACGCTGGGCGCGATCGCGTTCCACTCCGGCGGCTGGGCGGGCACGGTCGCCCTGGGGCTGCTGGCGGTCGCGGGTGTCGTCTCGATCACCGCGTACGGAAGCTGGGCGGCCCGGGTCGAGCAGCGCACCCTGCTGGTGGCGGGTTCCCCGGCCCGCTGACGGCACGCGGGCGGTACGCGGGCGGTACCGATCTCGGACCCGGATCGAAAGGTCCGGGTCCGATACGTTTCCGGCGCCCGGCCCGGCGTCCCGTACGTCCCCCGTACGGAAACCCGCCTCAAGGACACGACGCCACAACCCGGGTGATCACCTGACTCCGTACCAGAACCGAGACATTCCCCCTACAACTTCCGCACCGTTCCTTCCGTCTTTCTTACTGAACCGGTCAAGAGGGCCGGGATCGGCGAAGAGAACCAAGGGGGGCCAGCGATGGCGAGGACACGCGGGCGCGTGGGGGTCGTACTCGGACTGGCGGGCATGCTCGTACCGCTGACGATGGCGCTGGGTACGGGGAGCGCGCAGGCCGCCTCCGCGTGTACGGCAAAGGCGGGGCCGCACCAGAAGCAGGCGGAGAAGTTCCTGGGGCTGAAGGTGGACGGCAAGCAGTCCACGGCCGACTGCAAGGCGATCCGCTCCTTCCAGCAGCGGCACCAGATCAGCCCGGCGCAGGGGTACGCGGGCACGGTGACCTGGCGGACCATGAACACCATGCTCCAGCAGCGGGCCGCCGGCACGAATCCGAACAAGGCGGGGAACTGCCCGACGAACAAGGGGCGGATCGCCTGTGTCGATCTGACCCGGCAGCTGAGCTGGATCCAGGACGGCAAGAAGCTGGTCTTCGGCCCGGTCGCGGTGCGGACCGGGCGGGACGGGTCGGAGACCAGGACCGGGCTGAAGAAGGTCTACTACCGGAACATCGACCACTTCTCCAGCCTGTACAAGGTGCCGATGCCCTACGCGCAGTTCTTCGACGGCGGTCAGGCGTTCCACTCGGTCACCAAGTCGGTGTGGAGCCCGCCGGGTTCGATGGGGTGCGTCAACATGACGCCGAACGCCGCGAAGAACTACTGGAAGCTGCTCAGGAACGGTGACGATGTCTTCGTCTGGGGCCGGAAGCCCGGAACCTGAGTCCGTTGTCAGTGCCCTCCTGTAGGTTCCGCAGTACTGGAGCCGATGGGTACAGGGGTGGACCCGATGAGTGATCTGGCAACAACGGACGGTGAGGACCGCACCGACGCCAAGGCGCTGGAGGCGGAGCTGGAGCGGTATCGCCGGGAGCTGACCGGCTACTGCTACCGGATGCTCGGGTCCTCCTTCGAGGCCGAGGACGCCGTGCAGGACACCATGGTCCGAGCCTGGCGGAGTGTGGAGAAGTTCGAGGGGCGTTCGTCGCTGCGGTCCTGGCTCTACCGGATCGCGACGAACGTCTGTCTCGACGCTCTGAACGCGGGGAACCGCCGGGCCAGGCCGATGGATCTCTCGGGTCCGACGCCGGTGGCGCAGGCACAGCTCACCGCCCGCCCGGAGGCGACCTGGCTGGAGCCGGTGCCGGACGGGCGGGTGCTGCCGCAGGCCGGGGACCCGGCGGACACGGCGGTCCAGCGGGAGACGATCCGGCTGGCGTTCGTCGCCGCGCTCCAGCATCTGCCGCCGAAGCAGCGCGCGGTGCTGATCCTGCGGGAGGTGCTGTCGTGGAAGGCGGCAGAGGTCGCCGAACTGCTGGGAACCTCGGTCGCCTCGGTGAACAGCGCGCTCCAGCGGGCCCGGGCGACGCTCGCGGAGTCCCCGCCCGCCGCCGGTGACGCGGCCGATCCGCTGGACGAGGAGCAGCGCGAGCTGCTGGAGCGCTATGTCGCCGCCTTCGAGGGGTACGACATGGAGGCGCTGACGGCCGTCCTGCACGACGACGCGACGCTCTCCATGCCGCCGTACGACCTCTGGCTCCAGGGCCACGAGAACATCGTGGGCTGGATGCTGGGTGTCGGTTCGGTCTGCCGCGATTCGCGGCTGGTTCCGACGGTGGCCAATGGGATGCCCGCCTTCGCGCACTATCACGCGGCGGAGGACGGCGACGGTCATGTGCCGTGGGCGCTGATGGTGATGGACATCCGCGACGGCAAGATCGCGGGGATCAACTCCTTCCTGGACACGGCCCGCTGGTTCCCGATGTTCGATCTGCCGCTCCGGCTGGAGCCGGAGGATTCGAAGCCCGGGGACTCGTAACCCGGTTCAGTCGGGGCGGGCCGGGCGGGCGAGGGCGCCCAGGCCGACGAGGTGCAGCAGGGCGCCGAGTTCGGCCGGGGCGTCGCGGAGCCGCAGTTCGCAGCCGAGGCGGCGGGCGGTGAGATGGAGCCGGGCGACCGCGTCGACGGCGGTCAGATCGGCCCTGGTCAGTTCGCGGGCGTCACAGACCGCCTCGGTGTCGGGCCGGGCGCCGAGTTTGGCGGTCAGCTCGGCACAGAGCCGGGGTACGTCGTCGGGCCGCACCCGTCCGGTGATCCTGACGACCACGGGATCGGCGGCGCTGGTGGTTATGGGCGTGCTGGGGCACATGGATCGCGGTTCCCCGTTCCGTCGGTCCGGCGCTGTCGGGTGGTGCCTGTCGCTGTATGGACCGGGGGCCCGGCCGATTCTCATCGGCCGGGCCCTTCGGTGTGCCATGACGGGCGCCACACCGGGCGGCCCCGGCGGGCGACGACGGAGGGGGACGGGGGTCAGGAGATCCGGTCGAGGACGATCGGGGCCGGGGTGAAGGCGGTGCCCTCGGGGGCGATGTCGTACGCGCCGGTCAGCGGCTCCAGCGCGTAGTCGAACTTCTCCGGGGTGTCCGTGTGCAGGGTCAGCAGGGGCTGACCGGCGGTGACGGTGTCGCCGGGCTTGGCGTGGAGTTCGACTCCGGCCCCGGCCTGCACCGGGTCCTCCTTGCGGGCGCGGCCGGCGCCGAGCCGCCAGGCGGCGAGGCCGATGTCGTAGGCGTCGAGCCGGGTGAGGACTCCGGTGACGGGGGCGGTGACGACATGGCGCTCCCGGGCGACGGGGAGTTCGGCGTCGGGGTCGCCGCCCTGGGCGCTGATCATGCGGCGCCAGACGTCCATCGCGGAGCCGTCGGCGAGGGCCTTGGCCGGGTCGGCGTCGGGCAGTCCGGCGGCGGTGAGCATCTCCCGGGCGAGGGCGAGGGTCAGTTCGACGACATCGGCGGGGCCGCCGCCCGCGAGGACCTCGACGGATTCGCGGACCTCCAGCGCGTTGCCCGCCGTCAGGCCGAGGGGGGTGGCCATGTCGGTGAGGAGGGCGACCGTGCGGACGCCGCTGTCGGTGCCGAGGGCGACCATGGTGGACGCCAGTTCGCGGGCGTCGTCCAGGTTCTTCATGAAGGCGCCGGAGCCGACCTTGACGTCGAGGACGAGGGAGCCGGTGCCCTCGGCGATCTTCTTGGACATGATGGAGGAGGCGATCAGCGGGATGGCCTCGACGGTGCCGGTGACGTCCCGCAGGGCGTAGAGCTTCTTGTCGGCGGGGGCGAGGCCGTCCCCGGCGGCGCAGATCACGGCGCCGGTGGTGTCGAGGACCCGCAGCATCTCCTCGTTGGAGAGCAGGGCCCGCCAGCCGGGGATGGACTCCAGCTTGTCGAGGGTGCCGCCGGTGTGGCCGAGGCCCCGGCCGGAGAGCTGGGGTACGGCGGCGCCGCAGGCGGCGACCAGCGGGGCCAGCGGGAGGGTGATCTTGTCGCCGACACCGCCGGTGGAGTGCTTGTCGGCGGTGGGGCGGCTGAGGGTGTCGAAGCTCATCCGCTCGCCGGAGGCGATCATCGCGGCGGTCCAGCGGGCGATCTCGGTCCGGTTCATCCCGTTCAGCAGGATGGCCATGGCCAGGGACGACATCTGTTCGTCGGCGACGGCGCCCCGGGTGTAGGCGTCGATGATCCAGTCGATCTGCTCGCCGGAGAGTTCGCCTCGGTCCCGCTTGGTGCGGATGACGGAGATGGCGTCCATGGGGTGTTCCTCCTGTGGTGCGGTTGTGGTGCGGTGGGAGCACGGCCGGTGGCGCCGGGCCCTTGTGCCGTACGGACCCGGTGCCGTACGACCGGCCCCGGCCGGGAAACGACGCGGCCCCTCCGCCGGGTTCCGGTGGAGAGGCCGTCGCGCGTTCAGGCGAGGTGGGCCGGGCCGAAGGGCTGCGGCAGCAGTTCGGCCAGGGTCACGATGCCCCCGGGAGTGTCCAGGAGCAGTTCGGGGCCGCCGAACTCGTAGAGCAGCTGACGGCACCGGCCGCACGGCACCAGGCTGCCGCCCCCGCCGTCGACACAGCTGAAGTGGGTCAGCCGCCCGCCGCCGGTGAGCTGGAGCTGGGAGATCATGCCGCATTCGGCGCAGAGGGAGAGGCCGTAGGAGGCGTTCTCCACATTGCAGCCGGTGACGGTCCGGCCGTCGGTGGTCCGGGCGGCGGCGCCGACCGGGAAGCCGGAGTACGGGACGTACGCGTGGGTCATGGCCTCGCGGGCCCGGACCCGCAGGCTCTCCCAGTCGAAGGCGTCCGGGGCGCCCCGGGTGCCCCGGGTGCCCGGCGGGTGGTCGCCCGCCGGGCCGCCGGGGGCCGGGGTCGTCATTTGCCCTGGCCCTTTCGGTAGCGCATACCGTCGGCCTTGGGCATTCGCAGGCGTTGCGCGGAGAGCGACAGCACCAGCAGGGTCACGATGTACGGGGTCGCGGTGACGAACTCGGTGGGCACGGTGTCCGTACCGAGGTACCAGACCAGGACGAGGGCCGCGATCACGGCACTGGCACCGGCCTGGACGAGCGACTTGCGGTAGTACTTCCAGATCGCCAGTGCGACCAGGCCGATGACCAGGGCCAGCAGCAGGGCGTGCACGGACTGGCCGCCGTTGCGGAGCTGGAGGGCGTCGGAGTAGCCGAAGAGGCCCGCGCCCATGGCGAGTCCGCCCGGCCGCCAGTTGCCGAAGATCATCGCGGCGAGGCCGATGTAACCCCGGCCGCCGGTCTGGCCCTCGTTGTAGATGTGCGAGGTGACCAGGGAGAGGAAGGCGCCGCCGAGGCCCGCCATACCGCCGGAGATGATCACCGCGATGTACTTGTACTTGTAGACGTTGACGCCGAGGGACTCGGAGGCGATCGGGTTCTCGCCGCAGGAGCGGAGGCGGAGGCCGAAGCCGGTCTTCCAGAGCACCAGGAACGTGCCGACGAAGAGCAGGATCGCCACGATCGTCAGCAGCGACACATTGGTGACCAGGCCGCCGAGGATGCCCGCCAGGTCCGAGACGAAGAACCACTCCTTCTTCTCGATGGTGCGGAAGAGGTCGGAGAGTCCGGGCAGGGTGACCGTGCCGATGTCGTCGGACGGCGGTGACTGCTTGGGGCTGCCGCCCTTCGCGGACGCCTCGCCGCTGTTGAACCAGAGCTTGGCGAAGTAGCTGGTGATCCCGAGCGCGAGGATGTTGATCGCGATACCGGAGATGATGTGGTCGACACCGAAGGTGACGGTGGCGATCGCGTGCAGCAGTCCGCCGAACATGCCGCCGAGGACACCCGCGAGGACACCGATCCACGGATCGGTCTGCCAGCCCGCCCAGGCACCGAAGAAGGTGCCGAGGATCATCATGCCTTCGAGGCCGATGTTGACGACGCCCGCGCGTTCGGCCCAGAGGCCGCCGAGACCGGCGAGGCCGATCGGGACGGCGAGCGAGAGCGCGGCGCTGATCTGGCCGGACGAGGTGATGTCCTGGGCGCCGGAGATCACCCGGACCGCCGAGAGGGCGATCAGGGCGCCCGAGATGATCAGCAGGACCATCGGGAAGGAGAGCCGGGTGCGCCCGCCCTTGCCGCCGACCTTGGGTGCGGCGGGGGGCGGAGTCGTGGTCGCCGTGGCGGTCACGCCGACACCTCCTTCTTGTCGCTGTTGCCGTTGCCGTTGTTACCGTCGCCCGCGGCCCGCGCCTGGGCGGCGAGCCGGGCCCCGACCTGCCGCTGCTGGCGCTTGAGGCCGTACCGGCGGACCACTTCGTACGCGATGACGACACAGAGCACGATGACGCCCTGGATGACGCCGACGATCTCCTTGTCGTAACCCTGGAACTCCAGCTGGCCGCTGCCGCGCTCCAGGAAGGCCCAGAGCAGGGCGCCGAGCGCGATGCCGACCGGGTGGTTGCGGCCGAGCAGGGCGATCGCGATACCGGTGAAGCCGATCCCGACCGGGAAGTCGCCGCTGTACTCGTAGCTGTCGTTGAGCAGGGTCGGCATGCCGACGAGACCGGCGGCGGCGCCGGAGATCAGCATGGACGTGACGACCATCTTCTTCACGTTCACACCGCTGGCCTGGGCGGCGGAGCCGGACTGGCCGACGGTCCGCAGGTCGAAGCCGAAGCGGGTGCGGGCGAGGGTGAACCAGTAGGCGACGCCGACGATCACCGCGATCACGACGAAGCCCCAGATCGGGTCGGGCTTGGTCGGGAACTCGAAGAAGTGGGAGGACTCCGGGATAGGCTTGGTGGAGATCTTGGTCCCGGCCTGGTCGAGATGGCCGAGCCGGCCCTGCTGGAGCAGATAGCCGATGATCGCGGTGGCGATCGCGTTGAGCATGATCGTCGAGACGACCTCGCTCACCCCGCGGGTGACCTTGAGGACACCGGCGATACCGGCCCACATGGCGCCGACCAGCATGGCGCAGAGCATGATCAGCGGGACCTGCACCGGGCCGGGCAGGGTCAGGGCGCCGCCGAGGGCGGCGGCGAAGAAGGCCGCGAGCCGGTACTGGCCGTCGACACCGATATTGAACAGGTTCATCCGGAAGCCGACGGCGACCGCGATACCGGCCAGGTAGTACGTCGTGGCCTTGTTGATGATGTAGACCTGGCTGTCCGACTTGGTGCCGTAGTCGAACATGATGCTGAAGGCGTTGAACGGCTCCTTGCCGGTCGCGGCCAGTACCAGCGCCGTGACCAGGAAGGCGACGACGATCGCCAGCAGGGGGGCGGCGAGCCCCAGGAGCACCCGCTCCTTGTCGAACTTCTTCATCGGTCCTCTCCCCCGTCGGTGTCGCGCCCGGCGGCGGGGGTCTGGCCGGCGGCCGACGGCCCGCCGTCGTCGTCGGTGTGCTCCAGATGGCCGCTGGCAGCGCCGGTCATGGCCGAGCCCAGCTCCTCCGGGGTGATGGTGGCGGGGTCGGCGTCCGCGACCAGCCGGCCCCGGTACATCACCCGGAGGCTGTCGGAGAGCCCGATCAGCTCGTCGAGGTCGGCGGAGATCAGCAGTACGGCCAGGCCCTCACGGCGGGCCTCCCGGATCTGGTCCCAGATCTGCGCCTGCGCGCCGACGTCCACACCACGGGTGGGGTGGGCGGCGATCAGCAGCTTCGGCCGGTGGCTCATCTCCCGGCCGACGATCAGCTTCTGCTGGTTGCCGCCGGAGAGGGAGGCCGCGGTGACGTCGATCCCGGGGGTGCGGACGTCGTACTCGCGGACGATCCGCTCGGTGTCGGCCCGGGCGCCCTTGATGTCGAGGAACGCGCCCCTGCTGTTGGGCTTCTCGGTGACATGGCCGAGGATCCGGTTCTCCCACAGCGGGGCTTCCAGCAGCAGCCCGTGCCGGTGGCGGTCCTCGGGGATGACCGCGAGGCCGTCCTCGCGCCGCTTCCGGGTGGGGGTGTGCGTGATGTCGGTGCCGTCGAGGGTGACGGTCCCGGCGTCCGGGTTCCGCATGCCCATGATGGCCTCGACCAGTTCGGACTGGCCGTTGCCCTCGACTCCGGCGATGCCCAGGACCTCGCCCTTGTGGATGGTGAAGTCGATCCCGCCGAGGACCGCGCGGACCACGCCGTCGGGGTCGGTGGCGGTCAGCCGCAGCTTCTCGACGGTGAGCATCGGGACGTCGGTGACGGTCGACTCACGGGTCTCGGGCGACGGCAGCTCGCTGCCGACCATCAGCTCGGCGAGCTGCTTGACCGTGGTGTTCGCCGGGTCGGCGGTACCGACGGTGGTGCCGCGCCGGATGACGGTGATGTCGTCGGCGACGGAGAGCACCTCGCCCAGCTTGTGCGAGATGAAGATGACGGTCAGGCCCTCGGCCTTGAGCTCGCGCAGGTTGTCGAAGAGGGCGTCGACCTCCTGGGGCACCAGGACGGCGGTCGGCTCGTCGAAGATCAGCGTACGGGCGCCCCGGTAGAGGACCTTGAGGATCTCCACCCGCTGGCGGTCGGCGACACCGAGGTCCTCGACGTGCGCGTCGGGCCTGATCCCCAGGCCGTACGCGTCCGAGATCTCCTTGATCTTGGCGCGGGCGCGGTCTCCGATGCCGTACAGCTTCTCGGAGCCGAGGACCACGTTCTCCAGGACGGTCAGATAGTCGGCGAGCATGAAGTGCTGGTGCACCATGCCGATGCCGCGGGCGATGGCGTCGCCGGGGCTGGAGAAGGAGACCTCTTCGCCGTCGACCGTGATGGTGCCCTCGTCCGGCTTCTGCATGCCGTAGAGGATCTTCATCAGGGTGGACTTCCCGGCGCCGTTCTCGCCGATCAGGGCGTGGACGGTGCCCCGGCGGACGGTGATGTCGATGTCGTGGTTGGCCACGACTCCGGGGAATCGTTTGGTGATGCCGCGGAGCTCTACGGCATGGGGGCTGCTGGACGCGTTGATGGCGCACTCTCCCTGGGCAGGAGGCGGAGCTGGGGGCGGGGGCGGACGAGCGGGGGGTGTGGTGGCGAAAACTACCGTGATTCGTGGTCCACGGCAGACGCTACGCGCGTAGCGCCGCCAAGTCGTCCACAAGGCGGCCCGGCCCCGCTCCGGGGTACGGAACGGGGTCCCCGTCCGGGGTGCGGAAGGGGTCGCCCGGGGTCACGGATCCGGGCGGCGGGCCGCCTCGTGGATCAGGGCCCGGCGGAGCGGCTAGGCCGCTCGTCCGGGCCCTGATCAGACGGCTCGGGTCAGATGGTGGTCTTGACCTTGATGGTGCCGTCGACGATCTTCTTCTTCGCCTCGTCCAGCTTCGCCTGGATGTCCTTCAGGTGACCGCCGGTCTGCACCAGGCTGACACCGTCCTCGGCGAGCGAGTAGGTGTGCGTGCCGGTCAGCGGCTTGCCGTCCTTCACGGACTTGGCCAGCTCGAAGACGCCGGTGTCGACGTTCTTGACGACCGAGGTCAGGATGGAGTCGGCGTACTTCGACAGGGCCGGGTCCTTGGCCTGGTCGGAGTCGACACCGATGGCCCAGGCGCCCTTCTTTGCCGCGACGGCCTCGATGGCGCCGGCGCCGGAGCCGCCCGCGGCGGCGTAGACCACGTCGATGCCCTTGTCGAGCATGCCCTGGGCGGCGGCCTTGCCCTTGTCGGGGCTGCCGAAGCCGGACAGGTCCGTACCGGTGGAGAGGTACTGGATCTGGACGGTCGCCTTCGGGTTGGTCTCCTTGACGCCCTGCTGGAAACCGGCCGCGAACTTCTTGATCAGCGGCAGGTCCACGCCGCCGATGAAGCCGACCTTTCCGTCCTTGGACTTCAGGGCCGCGGCGACACCGGCGAGGTAGGAGCCCTGCTCCTCGGTGAAGACGATGTTGTCGACGTTCTTCGCCTCGGAGACCGAGTCGACCAGGCCGAAGGTGGTCTTCGGGAACTTGGGCGCGATCTTGTCGATGGCGTCCTTGTAGGCGAAGCCGACGGCGACGACGGGGTTGTAGCCGCCCTCGGCCAGCGACGCGAGGCGGGCCTCGCGGTCGGCGGGCGTCTCGCCGTGCTTGGCGGTCAGCTCCTTGACCTCGGCACCCAGCTCGGCCTTGGCCTTGTCCAGGCCGCGCGCGGCGGAGTCGTTGAAGGAGTTGTCGCCCCGGCCGCCGACGTCGTAGGCCGCGCCGACCTTCAGCTTCCCGGCGGTGCCGGCGCTGGAGGAGCTGGAGGAGTTGGAGTCGGTGGAGGACTCGCCGCACGCGGTGGCCGTGAGGGCGAGGGCCGCGGCGGTGATACCCGCGGCGGTGATCTTGGATACCCGGCGCAAGAGGAGGGGTCCCTTCGAGACTGACCGAAAGCGCCTCTTCCGGCGCTGGTTTCGCCGCGATCGTAACGCGCGTAGATGTCAGTTAAAGACCCGTTCATGAGTCGTTATCGGATCGTCGCGTTTACCGCCCGGGACCGGTGACCGCCCGGTGACGCAGCGGGGCCCCGGAAAGGGGCCCGGGGGCGGGACCGGCGAGGTGCGGGAGGGGTTTCGGGGGCGCCAGGGGCGGAGGGGCCCGGCGGGTCGGGCGGGGTGGGCGGGGCCGGGGGTACGGAGGCCGCGGGGGCTCACGGGCCGGGTGCCGGACGGAGTGCCGGCGGGCTCCCGGCGACGCCCGGGGCCGCCGGAGGGCTTCCGGGGCGGCGCCGAATCTGGCCGGAATCATTCGCCCGGCGCGCCCCCGGACTTCTGGCGCAAATGTCGTTGTACGCGCCATCCGCCATTGCCGTCTCCGGCGGCGCGGCCGGCCGCGTCACCGGTGCGGTATTCCGGGGCGGGCGAGGGGCGGCAGACCCCCTGGATTCCCCGGCGGCGGCTCCGGGATTCCGGATGGCACGAACCCCAGCGGGTCGGCGGGATGGTTCCGGTGGGCGGGTTCCAGGGTTCCGGATGGCCGATCACGCCCCGCCGCCGGGGCCGATCACCCCGGGATCACCTGCGGGGATTCGGTGCGGAAGGTTTGCCCGAGGCACGGGAAAACCGCTGGCCGAAGGCGTTTCGGCGATATCGGCGCCCGCCGGGGCCGGTGATGGTTCCGGAATAACACCGGGTAATAGTCCGGCGCCTCCTTGTGACCGACTCCGGGCCGTTGATAAAACCTGGCCACCGCGAAACACCTGGAGCCGTTCACCGCCGCCGGGATCCCACCGGATACCGAAAGCGGTGCGGCTCCGCCCTCACCTTCCGGAGGCATTGTGCGCAATATCGTGAAGCAGACCTTGGTCGGCCTGACGGCCGCCGCCGGCATTGTCGCGTTCGGCCCCACGGCCTCGGCCGCCACCACGTCCGCGCCCACGGGCTCGGGGACCCTTTCCGCCGCCGCCCCCGACTGCTCCCGGGGCGTAGGCGGCGGCTCGGAGAAGTACGGCTGGACCGAGTGCACGGGGCTGGGCACGACCCAGCGCGTGCGGGTCGAGATCTGGTGCGGATCCCAGGTGCACTTCGGCGCCTGGGTCCACAACGGCAAGCGGTCCGTGGCCTACTGTCCCACCCTCGCGGCGCCGGACCGGGTCTACACCGACTTCCGCTGACCCGGCCCGGGCTCCGAGCCCGGGCCGGGCCGGGGGCCGGTGGTTCCCGGAGGGCGCCCGCGTGGTGTGCGGGCGCCCTCCGGCGCGACCGGTGGCGGTACGAGGGCCCGCGCGCCCGTCCGGAGCCGTACGAGCCGATGGCGTACGACTCCGGAGCCGTACGGGTGACACGTACCGGCCCTGCCCCGGCCCGGTCCTGCGGCGCCCGCGCGCCCGGGCCCGTACGGCCTCGGCGCCGGTGGGCGGCCCGTACGGCTCCGGGCCCGTACGACTCCGATGCCGTACGAGCCCCCTGACAGCGGCGGCCCCGCTCCGGCCCGCCGCCCGGAACGCCACCGCCGCTATCGCGTGCCCAACTTGCCCCGCTTCAGTTGCAGGACCTCGTCCGAGGCGTCCGCGACCTCGCGGGAGTGGGTCACCACGACCACGCACTTGCCCTCGTCGTGGGCCAGCTTCCGGAACACCTCGATGATCCCGCCCGCCGTCTCGTGGTCCAGGCTGCCGGTGGGTTCGTCGGCGCAGAGGATGTCGACCTCGCAGGCGAGGGCGCGGGCGATGGCGACCCGCTGCTGCTGTCCGCCGGAGAGCCGCAGGGTCCTGCGGTGGTGTTCGGCGGGCTCCACCCCGAGCAGTTCGAGGAGTTCGGCCGCGCGGCGCCGCCGGTCGCCCCGCCGTACCCCGGTGATCTCCATGGCGGCGGTGATGTTCTGGATCGCCGTCATATAGGTGAGCAGGTTCAGCGACTGGAAGACGGTGGCGACATGGCGGTTGCGGTAGCGGCCGAGGCCGACCTCCGTGATGTCGCGGCCCTGGAAGCGGACCGTGCCGGAGGTCGGTGAGTCGAGCCCGCCCGCCAGGGAGAGCAGGGTCGTCTTGCCGCTGCCGGAGGGGCCGACGACGGCGTACATCCGGCCGGGTTCGAAGGCGTGGGTGACGCCCTTGAGTACGGTCCGTTCGCGGTGGCCGCCGCGGAAGGAGCGGGTCACGCCGACGAGTTCGAGTACCGGGGTACCGGTTCGGGTGGGGGTCATCGGATCAGTCGCCCTTCGTCAGGATGTCGCGCGGCCGGAGCCGCAGTACGCGGACGCCGGGGACGAGTACGGCCAGGGTGGCGATACCGAGCCCGGTGGCGCCGACCTTGGCGATGTCGGCGGTGCCGAGCCGTACGTCGAGGGAGTCGACCGGCTCGGTCTCGGGCTCGTCGTCGGCGACGGTCACCGGGCCGCCCGGACCCGCGAGGGTGTTGCTCGGGTCGGTGGCGGGGTCCTCGTTCCCGGCGGATTCCTTCGCCGACGACACCTCTCCGGCCAGGAGCTGGTCCCCGACGGCCCGGGAGAGGAACTGGCTGCCCGCCGCCGCGATACCGATCGCGAGTACGGCGCAGCCGGCGACCTCCGTCAGATGCTGGCCGAGGAGGCGGGGCTTCCGCTCGCCCAGGGCGAGCAGGATGCCCAGCTCCTTTCGGCGTTCGCGGAGCGACGAGGCGATGATCAGGGCGAGGATCACGGTCCCGGCGAGGGCGACGAGCCAGACGGTGACGGTGGCGAAGTCGGCGGTCTTGGTGATCGGCCCGACGAGCTGTCTGTACTGCTTGTCGTTGACGGCCATCGGGAAGATGCCGAGATCGGCACCGGCGGCCTTCGCGTCCTTCTTCAGCCGGCCCATGTCCGCCGGGTCGGCCAGGGTGAAGGTGGCCTGCATGACCTCGCCGCCCCCGGCGCCGAGTTCCTTGTCGAAGAGGACGGTGGCGCCGTCCGGGCTGGCGTAGATCCGGTTCGCCGGGTCCATCATGGCAGGTACGTAGCGGCCGGTGTCCGCGGTGCCGCTGGTGTAGACGCCGACGACCCGGAATCCGTACTCCTTGTCGTTCTTCCGGCCGGGCTGTGGCATTCCGACCTTCAGCTTGATCCGGTCGCCGACCTTCCAGCGGTTCTGCTGGGCCAGCCGCCGCTCGACCACGATTTCGTCGCTCTTGCTCTTCGGGCCGATTCCGCGCCCGGCGACGATTTCCGCGTCGCCGTTCCGGAACGCGGACACCAGCCGCTGGTCGCGTACCCCTTCGACGCTGAGGAAGTCGGGACCCTCGCTCTGCTTTCCGTTCGGCGGCGGTACCGGCATATACATCTTCGCGCCGCCGCCGGGCAGGGCCACGGACTCCATGGTGTAGTTGCAGCCCTTGAGTACCGGCGACGCGCAGATCTTGTCGACCAGGCCGCGGCGGAGTTCCCCGGCGGGCCCGATCCCGGCGACCTCGTTGCCCTGCTGCTTCGGCGCGTTACCCGAGTTGACCAGGGCGTTGATGTCCAGCCGCATAGTGACGACCGCGCCGACGGTCTTCTTGGCATCGTCGGCGGCCCGGGCCGCGGCGGACCGGATGAGGAATCCGGAGAGCACCAGGGTGGAGATGACGGTGAAGAGGCCGACCAGTATCGCGGTTTTCCCGAGGTGGCCGGTCAGCCGCCACCACGCCCGTTTGAAGAGATTCATTACGGAGGACAACTCCCTGCCCGGTGAATTCACAATCCGCTGACGACCGTAGCCGGGCACCCTTGTGAACCGTGTTTGCCTGCTGACCGGCTCTGACGGCCGCTCATACACGGTTCACATACCGGCTCTGATAGGTGTGGACACCGGGGGGCGATCGCGCCGTGCGGCCCCCGGACATTCACAGGAACAGAAACGGGAAAGGGCCGCGATCGTGCGCGTACTGGTGGTGGAGGACGAGCGGTACATGGCCCGGGTGCTCCAGATCGGGCTGCGCCGCGAGGCGATCGCGGCCGATGTCGTCCACGACGGCACGGACGCGCTGGAGAAACTGGCGGTCTACGACTACGACGCCGTCGTCCTGGACCGTGATCTGCCCGGGGTCCACGGCGACGAGGTCTGCCGCCGGATCGTCGGTATGGGGCTGGAGTGCCGGGTACTGATGCTGACCGCCGCCGGGCGGCTGGGCGACAAGGTGGAGGGGCTGGGCCTGGGCGCGGACGACTATCTGGCGAAGCCGTTCGACTTCCCCGAACTCGTGGCCCGGCTGCGGGCGTTGTACCGGCGTACGCCCATGGCCCATCCGCCGGTGCTGGGCTTCGCCGATCTCACCTTCGACACCCATCGCCGCCGGGTGCTCCGCTCGGGCCTGGAGATCCGGCTGGCACCGAAGGAACTGGCGGTGCTGGAGCTGCTGATGCGGGCCGACGGCGGGGTGCTGAGCGCCGAGTATCTGCTGGACAAGGCGTGGGACGCGGAGACCGATCCGATGACCAACGCGGTACGGCTGGTCGTCCACACCCTGCGCCGTAAGCTCGGGGAGCCCCGGCTGGTGCAGACGGCGATCAGCGCCGGCTACTACCTGGGCACGGAGTGATCCGGCGCGCGGGGCCCGGCCGTGCGCCGGGGTCGGGCCGGACACCGGGGTCGGTCCGTACGCCGGGGCCGGTCCGTACGCCGGGGCCGGTTCGAAACCGCAGTATCCATGTCCGGCTCTTCCTCGGCTTCGCGGGCGCGCTCGTCGTCTCGGCCGTTCTGATGGTGGCCGTGATCTACACCGGGATGCGGTTCGTCCCGACGTACGACTTCCGGAACACGATCGTCCTCCCTGACACCGCCCTCCCGGACCCGTCCGACGCCGTCGTGTCGTTCCCCGAGGTCAGCACCCCGGCGGAGCTTCGGGCCGGACCGCAGGTGGACGCGGACGGCTCGATCAGCAGCAAGGAGGACGTCTGGAACACCCTGCTGTGGCTCTCGGTCGCCGGTCTGCTGCTGGTGACGGCGATCGGTCTGGCCGTCGGCTGGCGGCTGTCGAAACGCCTGCTCGCCCCGCTCGGCACCATCGGCCGGGCCGCCGCGCGGGCCGCAGACGGCCAGTTGCAGTACCGGATCAGAGCAGTGGGCCCGCCGGACGAACTCAAGTCGCTCGCGGACACCTTCGACACCATGCTGGCCCGGCTGGAGGAGTCCTTCGCCGCGCACCGGCGGTTCGCGGCCAATGCCTCGCACGAGCTGCTGACCCCGCTGGCGACCACCCGCGCGGTGCTCCAGATCGCGGCGGACGACCCCGGCGGCGAGGAGTTCGCCGAGCTGGTGCCGATGCTGGTGGAGACGAACGAACGGAACATCACGATCGTCAAGGCGCTGCTCGATCTGGCGGCGGCCGACCACACCCCGTTCGACCCCGGGCCGGTCGATCTCACGGCCCTCGCGGAGTCCGCCGCCGCCGAGCACGCGGGACGGGCGGCCTCGGCGGAGCTGCGGCTGACCGTCGACGCCGAGCCGGGCCGTACGGTCCCCGGCAACGCCACCCTGCTCCGTCAGCTGCTGCTCAACCTCCTCGACAACGCCGTCGCCTACAACGAGCCGGGCGGTACGGTCCGGCTCGCGGTGCTCCGGGGCTCGGCTGACGGGGAGACGGTGATCGAGGTGGTGAACACCGGCCCCCGGGTCGACGCGGTCGTCGCGGGGCGGGTCTTCGAGCCGTTCTACCGGCAGCGGTCACGGGTCACCAGCGACCGTTCGGGCCACGGTCTGGGCCTGGCCATCGTCCGCTCGATCGTCCACGCCCACCACGGCACGGTCACCGCGCGCGCCAACCCCGGCGGGGGTCTGACGGTACGCGCCGTACTGCCGCCGGGCCCGGCGGCGGACGGCCCCGGCGACTGACCGGCCCCACGGACGGCCGGCTCCACGGCTGGCCGGCCCGGCGGCTGACACGTACGCCCGCGAACAACCGGGCCGGGCCCGGCCCCCGGTTCAGCGCGCGATCCGGTACCGGAGACGGGTGACTCCGGTGCCCTGGACGACCTCGAAGGGCCCGTCGCACCGCATGGGCCCCCGCCCGGCTCGCCGAAGAGCGTTTTGCCCCGGCCGAGGACGACCGGTACGAGCGCGATCCGGACCTCGTCCAGCAGCCCGGCGTCCAGCGCCTGCCGGGCCGTCTCGCCGCCGTTGACCACCACGTCCTTGTCCCCGGCCAGCTCGCGCGCCCCGGCGACGGCCGCCTCGATGCCCTCGGTGACGACGACGAAGTCCTCGTCGTCCTCGGGACGGCCGTCCGGCCGCTGATGAGTGAGCAGTACCGTGGTCATGTCCATCGGGTGACGGCCGCCCCACGCCTTCGTCAGGTCGTAGAGATGACGGCCGGCGACCGGCGCGCCGGTCTCCCGCCACTCCCGCCGCACCACCTCGGCGCCGGCCGCCGAGACCCGCGGCGGCGGTACGGAGGGACCGGCGGTCGGGATCTCGGCGTCGCCGCTGCCGTACCACTGGAACAGCAGGTCGAAGCCGCTGTCCCCGGGTCCCGCGACCAAGCCGTCCAGGGACATCGTGGCGCCGGTGATGACCTTGCCGACAGTTGCCACTCTCCCTCGTCTCGTCCTCGTCGAAGGCCGGCGGCCGTCGCCGCCGTCACGGGGAGGACGGAGCCGGTTTCCCCTTCTCGACACCCCGCGCGACACCACGCGGCACCTTTTCTCCGGGTGCATCCGGCCAGGCGTGGCCGGTACACGATCGTGCCCCGGACTGACCCCGTCGGCTCGACTGCGACCGAAGAGGTACCCGGGACGAACTCCGTGACTGATGTGACGGATCGGCGCGGAACGACATGCTCGGGCACTCGGGCACATCGCAAACACCGTGCTCTATCCGTTCATTCATCAGGAGTCATGACCTATGCGATCGAAATATCTCGCACCGGCCATCGCGCTGGGAGTGCTGACGGGTCTCTCACCCGTCCTCACCGCAGGACCGGCGGCCGCGGCCGAACCCCCGGCACAGGCACCGGCGAAGGCGGCGGCCCTCGACTGGCGGGAGTGCGATATTCCGCCGGACCCCCAGAACCCGACCCCGGCCGGCGTCCGCTGTGCCACGGTCACCGTGCCGCTGGACTACCGGAATCCGCACGGAAAGAAGATCGGTATCGAACTGGCCCGGATACCGGCCGCGGATCCGGCCAAGCGGGTCGGCGCCCTCTTCCTCAATACGGGCGGCCCCGGCGGCGAGGCGGTGAACATGACGCCCACGTTGGAGGCGATGCTCCCCGGCTCGGTGAAGGACCGGTACGACCGGATCGCGGTCGATCCCCGGGGAGTGGGCCGCAGCGCCCCGCTGGCCTGCGGACTGACATCGGAGCAGGGGCAGGGCACCTATCCGTACGCGAACGGCGGCTTCGACCGGGGCGTGGCCCTGAACCGGGACTTCGCCGCGAAGTGCCGGGCGAAGTACGGGGACGACGTACTCCACTTCAGTACGCGTAACACCGCCCGGGACATGGACGCGGTCCGCGCGGCGCTCGGCGAACGGAAGTTCCACTACCTCGGCTTCTCATACGGCACCTATCTCGGCGCGGTCTACACCCAGATGTTCCCGCAGCGCGCCGGGCGGATCGTACTCGACAGCGCCGTGAACCCGAAGGACGCCTGGCGGGGCGAGTGGCGGGTATGGGGCCCGGAGTCGCAGCGGCAGTTGGAGCGCTGGACCCGCTGGGCGGCCGAGCACCCGGAGACCCATCGGCTCGGCGACACCCCGGCGAAGGTCCGCGCCTCCTTCTGGAAGCTGATCTCCGGCGCGGACCGTACACCGCTGCGGCTGGAGGGCGGCTCCATGAACGGCGACGAACTCCGGAACGCCCTCTTCGCCCACTTCGACGATGTGCGGTACGGCACGAAGCTGGTCGAGAATCTTCACCAGGTGGCGGCGGGCCGCCCGTACGAGGAGTTCCCGTCCGGCGACCTGCCGGAAGTCAGGCCCTGGGCCGATCACTTGGCCTCGCCCGTCTGGTCGATCACCTGCGCGGACGCGAGCTGGCCGAAGAACGTGGCGACGTACCGCGCCGACGCCCGCCGCGACAAGGCGCGCTATCCCCTGTACGGGGACTACGCCTCGGGCACCACGCCCTGCTCCTTCTGGAAGGACCCGGTCGAGCCCCCGACCCGGGTGGACAACTCGGTGGGCGCGCTGATCGTGCAGAACGAGTGGGACGCCCAGACCCCGCTGTCCCAGGCCAAGGCGTTGCGTGCGGATATGGAGGGCTCCCGGATGGTCCTGGTCGAGGGCGGCGAGGACCACGTCGTCTACGGCATGGGCCGGAGCGAGTGCGCGGACAAGGCGACCACCGACTACCTGGTCACGGGCAAGCTCCCCGAGGCCGACGTCGTCTGCGCCCCCAACCCGCCCGCCCCCGGGACGGCCGACCGGCCCACCCCGGCGTGGCAGAACCCGACGCTCCGCTGACCCTTCGGGAATTCGGGGATTCGGCGGAAGTGACGGGATGTCGCGCATTCGTAGGGTGACGCATTGACTCCACAACACCCCAGCGGTTGAACGCTCGACGGCTTCCAGTGAAGACCTGGAGGAGAAACCCGAACCGGAGCACCACCAGACGTATGCGGGCCGCCCTGAGCACGGTGGTGGTGGTCTGCGCGGTGGCGGCCGTCTCACCCACGGCCGCCACCGCCGTCACGAGAATCAGCGTCGCGACCGACGACGGCTGCGTCGCCGCCTCGATCACACCCGACGGCCGTAGCGTCGTCTATCTGTCGGGCCGGACACCGCCGTCCACGACATCGCTACCGGAATGGACCAACTGGCCCCGAGCGTACGGGACATGGCCATCGCCCCCACGGGCCGCTATCTGCTCCACGCCCCGAACGCCACCGGCGCCCCGTCCCTCGTCCCACGCGACCTCCGAACCGGCACGGACGAAACGGTCCCGACCGAACCGGCCACGGTCGAGGTCGACTCGGTCGGCGCCGGGGGCCGCGATGTGGTCTTCCAGTCCACGACGGACGACATCGTCCCCGGCGAGACCAACGGCAAACCGGACGTCTTCGTCCGCACGTTCTTCTGACCCGGGGGCGCCACCCCCTTGCTCACCGGGCCGCGCCCGGCGCTCCACCGCGCCGGCCGCGGCGCCGTCACGCCGGGCGCAGCCCTCGCACCCGGGCGCGGCTGACAACGGGTCCGAACTGCTATGTCAGGAAAGGAAATTCGGCCCTTGCCCGGCTGCGGAACGCGAGCACCCCGGAGGGGACCACCCACCCGCCTGGCTTGAATAGTGGCTGGTCATGGCGAGTTAGGGGCCTGGACCACTACGTAAGGCAGAGGTAAAGTCACCGCGATCTTCACATGATCTTTAACTTTCGAGGGTGCGGTGAACAGGGTTCTGTACGGCCGGAGGACGGTTCGTGGTGTCGCGTCGACAGGGCTGGTGTTGCTGCTCGCCGCCGGGTTGTCGGCGGAGTCTCTGTCGGCTACCGCGGTAGCCACTCCTGTTGTTGCGGGGGGTACCGAGGCCCCGGTTGAACTGGGTGGTGTACCGGCAACCGACGAGGCGCGCGGCAAGTCCTTCTGGCATGACGACGCATTGCCGGAGGCCGGTCCCGAGCAGATCGCCTCGCGGCAGGCCGTGGCCGAGGGGCGCAGTGTCGAGGTGTCGGCGCTGACGGGTGAGACGAGCCGGACGCTGGCGAACAGTGACGGAACGTTCACTCTGGAGTCGTCGCCGGTGGTGGAGCGGGTGCGCCGGGCCGGTGGCTGGGTGCCGGTGGACCCGACGCTGGTGAAGCGGGCCGATGGGCGTCCGGTGCCGAAGGCGGCACAGGACGTGGTGTTGTCGGGCGGCGGTTCGGTTGATCCGCTGGCCCGGATCAGCCGGGACGGGAAGTCCTACGAGCTGGGGTCGCCCTGGCCGCTTCCCGTTCCTCGTCTGTCCGGTTCGATGGCGGTGTACGAAGGTGTGCGTCCGGGTGTCGACCTGGTGGTCGACGTCCGGCCGGACGGTTTCACACAGAACCTGGTACTGCACAACCGTGCCGCCGCGTCCGATCCCGCCCTGCGGTCGATCCGGTTCCCGGTCAGGACGCAGGGTCTGTCGGTGAGGTCGGACGCCAACGGAAACGTGTCGATCACCGATGAGGCCAACCGGTCGGTGTTCACCACCAGTGCGGCCCTGATGTGGGACTCCACCACTCCTTCCGGCGCTCCCGCGGCCCGCTCCGCCGCCCGGGTCGGCGCGGCCTCGGTGGCCCCTTCGCCGGAGGGGTCGGTACTGCCGGATCCCGGATCCCGTACGGCGGTCGCCTCGGTGGCCGTGGCGGATCAGACGCTGTCGGTCTCCCCCGACCAGGGTTTCCTGGCGGCACCGGAGACCACGTATCCGGTGGTGATCGATCCGCCGGCCGTCACGGGCACCCTGACGGGCTGGACCACCCTCTGGTCGAACATGCCGTCGACCTCGTTCTGGAAGACGTCCCACGCGCTGGGTGTCGGCTATGACGCATGGGTGGACAACAAGAAGTCCCGGTCGCTGTTCCAGTTCGACACCCGGAAGGTCGCGGGGAAGAAGATCCTGGACGCGACGTTCACCTCCTACGCCATCTGGTCGGCCAACTGCACTCCGAAGGACGTCGGCCTCTACCGGACCCGGTCGATCTCCAGCGGCACGAACTGGGGATCGAACGGGAATCTCGGTTGGTCGTTCGTGAGCAAGGTATCGGCGGCCAAGGGGTTCTCGGCGAACTGCCCGGACGGTGACATCGAGTTCAACGCCACCTCGGCCGTGGCGCACACCGCGAACGCGAAGTCGGCGACGACGACTCTGGGGCTGACGGCGGACGAGTCGGACCCCTACGCGTGGAAGCAGTTCATGTCCCCGGCCGACCCCCGGGCGGGCGCCGACCGCAAGCCCCGGCTGTCGATCACCTACGTGTCCCCGGTCGACACGGCTCCCTCGTACACGAAGCTGGCGAACCCGAACCTCGCGTGCTCGTCGAAGACAAGCCCGGCGCTCATCAGGACTCGCACGCCACGGCTCACCGCGACACCGACGTCCAAGGACGGCTCGCAGGCATCCCTGCGGCCTAAATTCGACATCTACAACACCACCACCAGCAGCCCCAAGCTGCACACCTTGACACCCAGCACGTGGACAGGGTCCGGTACCGCCGGATCCGTGACCACACCGCAGCTCGACGACGGCATGGTGTACAGCTTCTGGGCCGCCACGGAGTACCGGTACACCCACCGCGGCACCACGTCCACGATGACCGGTCCCTACACGGGCTGCTACTTCAAGATCGACATCACGGCACCGCCCCAGCCGACCATCACCTCGGCCACCTATCCGCCTTGCGCGGCAGAGGACTGTGCAGGTGTTTCCGAGACCGGCGGGGTCGGGGCACCTAGTACCTTCACCATCGCGGCTGGAGCGCCGGACGTACGCCGCTATGACATCTCCCTCAATGGTGTCCTGGTGGAGACCAAGATCTTCAGCTCGAATACGGCGAGCTATCAGGCCACCGTGGTGCCCGACAAGAAGGGCACCAACAGGTTGCGGGTCGAGACCGTGGACGCTGCCGGGTACAGAAGCGCCCACAACGACTACCTGTTCAACGTGGCCGCCGGCAGCACCCCGGTAGGGCAGTGGCCGCTGGACGACAACACGGGCACCACGTCCGCCGACACCAGCGGCTCGGCGCACACCATGACCCTCAGCCAACCGTCGTGGACGGACAAGGCACGTCTCGGCGGGGGCCTCAAGGGCGCGGGCTCGACCACGTACGCCGCCACCGCGAACAAGGTCGTGAACACCGGCCAGAGCTTCGCCGTCGCCGCCTGGGTCAAGCTGGACAGCCGTAGCCAGACGACCGTGTTGCAGCAGCGCGGCACCACGACGGGCGCGTTCCAGCTGTACTACTCGCAGGGCTACGACCGGTGGATCTTCAACCGGTACGCGGCCGACGCCACGGACGCCCAGACCACGATCACCCGTGCGGTGTCGCAGCGGGCTCCGGTCGTCGGGGCCTGGACCCACCTCATGGGTGTGTACGACGATCGCGCCAAGAAGATCCGCCTCTACGTCAACGGCGTCGAGGAAGGCACGGCCGAGTTCACCACCCCCTGGGCGGGGAACGGGCCGCTGGAGATCGGCCGGTGGGGAACCGAGCCCCAGTTGGCGGGCGATGTCGACCACGTCCAGGTCTGGAACCGGGCGGTGTTCCCCGACGAGCTGCCCGCGATCGTCAACCTCGAGGACCCCGCGACCGGGCATCCGCGATCCGCTGCCCTGGCCCACTGGACGATGGACGGCCCCGCCGCGTCGACCAGCGCCCCCGACGCCTCGGGCCGCGGCAACCACCTCGCCTTCCACCAGAACGCGTCCCTGGACACCACCGACGACCACGGCCGGGGCAGCGTCCTGCTGCTCAACAACCAGAGTGGCAGCTACGCGACCTCCAACACCGCGGTGGATCCCAACGGTAGCTTCACCGTGGCCGGGTGGGTCGACCTCGCGCACTACCCGCTCCTGGACGACACGACCATCGCCCACTCCCCGACCATCTTCTCCCTGCCCGGAACCCAACGGGATGCCCTGCGCATGTGGTACCGGCAGGAAGCCGGGCAGACCATGGGCACCTGGCGGTTCGCCCTGATGGCGGACGACATCCTCGGCGGCCCGGCGGCGGAGGTCGTCTCCGAGCCGTCGAACACTCCCACCGGTTGGGTCCATCTCACCGCCGTCTTCAACGCGCCCGACCAGTCGCTGAAGATCTATCTCGGCGGTGTCCGGCAGGGCGCCGAGCAGGGTGTCCTGTCCAAGGGAGCCTTCCAGCCCGGCGGCCCGCTGACCGTCGGCCGCGGCCGACGCCATGACACCGGCGCCATCGGCAACCACTTCGGCGGCCGGCTCGACGACCTCCGCGTGTACGCGGGTGTGCTGTCCGAGCCCCAGATCACCGCCCTGGTGAATGCCGACGCTCCCGTCGAAATCGGCTGACCGGACCACCTTCCTTCCCTCCCGATTCAACCCCCAGCGGGGTGGGGCCCTCGCGGGCCTCACCCCGCCTTCACCCATGAGGAGAACCGTTTTGCCATTCATCAGACCCGACCGGCCACCACGGTCCCGAAGAGGGCTGAAGCGCCGTCGTACGGCCACTGTCGCGGTACCCGTGGTGCTCGCCCTCACCGCGACCCTCATAGCGGCCTCACCCGCCCCCGAGGATCCGTTCACCCGGGACCACACCGCCTTGGTGAAGCCGGACTACGGCAAGGCCGAGCCCTTCAAGGCCAAGCACCGGCAGGTCACCGACCCGACCGTGGCGGCGGCCGAGAAGACCCGGGCCCTCGCCGCCGCTCCCGTCGCCTGGCCCGTGGCGGGCACGGCGGAGCACACCATTCCCGCCCCGGCCACGACCGTCGCCAAGACGAATACGAAGTCGGGCTCCCAGGTGAAGGCGGCGACCGGCCCGGTCTCCCTCGCACCCGCCCGCACGGATGCCAAGGCCCGCAGCGCCAAGACCGCGGCGCCCGCGACACCGGCCAAGGCCACCGTGAAGATCCTGGACCGGGCCGCCACCGATCGCCTCGGCATCCAGGGCGTCGTCCTCACCGTTCAGCGTGCCGACGGCAAGCCGGATCCCTCCGCCCTGTCCGTCGGCGTCGACTACCGGGGCTTCGCCCACGCCTACGGCGGCAACTGGTCCTCGCGGCTGCGTATGGTCCAGCTGCCCGCCTGCGCGCTGACCACCCCGAACAAGCCGGCTTGCCGCACCACGAAGCCGGTCCCGTCGACGAACGACAGCACCGCCCAGACGGTCACGGCCCAGGTCACCACGCCCAAGGCCGCGACCGGAGCCCGTAGCACTCCGGCCGTCCTGGCACTCTCCGCAGGGGCCGCCTCCGACCGCGGCACCTATGAGGCCACGGCCCTCTCCCCCTCGGCCACCTGGTCCGGCGGCGGTTCCACGGGCGGCTTCTCCTGGTCCTACCCGCTGGCCACCGTTCCGGCCCCCGCGGGTCCGGCCCCGGCGCTGTCCATCGGCTACTCGTCCCAGAGCGTCGACGGCCGTACCTCCGCCACCAGCGCGCAGCCGTCGTGGATCGGCGAGGGCTTCGACCTTCCCACCTCGTACATCGAGCGTTCCTACGCCTCCTGTGACGACGACGGGCAGAAGGACAAGTACGACCTGTGCTGGAAGGAGGAGAACGCCTCCATCGTCCTGAACGGCAAGTCCAGCACCCTGGTCAAGGACAAGACCAGCGGCGTCTGGCGGCTGCAGGGCGACGACGGCGAGCGCGTCACCCGGGGGCTGGGGGCGCCCAACGGGGACGAAGGTGACACCGGAGCGTCGGGCGACACGGGTGAGCACTGGACGGTGACCACCACCGACGGCACCCAGTACGTCTTCGGCAAGAACCAGCTCCCCGGTTGGAGCACCGGCAAGCCCGAGACCAACTCGGTGTGGACCGTCCCGGTCTACGGCGACGACTCCGGCGAGCCCGGCTACGGCTCCGGAACGAGTTTCGCGGGACGGGCGAAGAAGCAGGCGTGGCGCTGGAACCTCGACTACGTCGTGGACCCCAACGGCAACGTCATGTCCTACTGGTACGCCAAGGAGTTCAACTCCTACGCCCAGAACGGCACCACGGGCAACGGCACCGAGTACGTTCGCGGCGGCCATCTCCAGCGGATCGACTACGGGCAGCGCACCGACACGGTCTTCTCTACCACGCAGCCCGCGGCGGCCCGGGTGAAGTTCGATGTCATGGAGCGGTGTGTGCCCGTCTCCGGCAAGGAGACCTGCACCAATCTGACGGCCACCAATCGCGCCGCCTGGCCCGATGTCCCCTTCGACCAGATCTGCCAGAAGAACACGGTCTGTACGGACAAGCCGTCGCCGTCCTTCTTCAGCCGGAAGAAGCTGAAGACCGTCACCACCCAGGTCTACAAGGGCACCGGCACCGGGGTGGAGGCCGACTACCGGTCCGTCAACGCCTGGGCACTGGACTCCAACTTTCCCAGCCCCGGCGACGGATCCAGCCCCGGACTGTGGCTGAAGTCCATCCAGCACACCGGCATGTCCGGCACCCCCATCACCCTTCCCTCGGTCGGGTTCTCCGGTATCCAGCTCCACAACCGGGTCGACAAGACCGGCGACGACGTCCCGCCGTTCATCAAATGGCGGGTCCGGGCCGTCACCTCGGAGACGGGGTCGGTCCTCAACGTCAACTACTCCGGGCAGGACTGTCTCGCCGGGGTCAATGTCCCGGCGCTCGACAAGAACACCCGCCGCTGCTACCCGGTCAAGTGGATCCCGCCGTCCAACCCGACCCCCGGGACCGACCCCCAGCCGCGTACGGACTGGTTCCACAAGTACGTCGTCAACCAGGTCACCGAGTCCGATCCGGCGGGCGGCGCGCCGCTCAAGCAGACCGACTACACGTACCACGACGGTGCCGCCTGGGCGTACGACGACCAGTCGCCGATCACTCCGGCGAAGTACCGGACCTGGGGTATCTGGCGCGGCTACCAGAAGGTCACCACCACGACCGGTGAGGCCGCGGGCATCCGGAGCAAGAGCACCGGCCTCTTCTACCGGGGCATGCACGGCGACAAGCAGCTCGACAACACCACCCGCACGGCGACGGTCACCGACTCCCAGGGCACCGCGGTCACCGACGCCGAGCAGTACGCCGGTCAGGTCCGCGAGGAGATCACCTACAACGGGACGGCGGGTCCGGAGATCTCCGGCACCATCACCACCCCGTGGTCCCGGACCAGTGCCACCGCTACACCCGACTACGGCACCGTCAACGCGTATATGACGCGTACGGCCCAGTCCGTGCAGCGCACCCCGGTGCCCGGCGGCGGACACATCACCTCCGTCTCGAAGACGACGTACGACCACGCCAGCGGCCTGCCGCTGACCGTGGAGACCGAGGGCGGCGGCCAGAAGGACTGCACCCGTACCGAGTACGTGGTCAACACCACGGCCTGGATCCTCAACCTGCCGAAGCGGGTCGAGAAGGTCTCCGTCGGCTGCGACGCCACCCCCAACAGGACCGGCGACCCGCAGACCACGGATGTCCTCTCCGACAACCGGATCTCGTACGACGGCCAGGCGTACGGTGTCGCTCCTACCAAAGGCAACGCAACCAAAGCCGAACGCGTCACCGGCTATGCTGCCGGTGTTCCCGAAGTCCAGACAGTAGGCACGGCCAAGGCCGATGCGCTGGGCCGGGCAACCGAGGCATTCGACGCAAATGGAACGCGCACTGTCCACGTCGAGTACACCCCGGCTACTGGCGGCCCCCTCACGGGAAAGACGGAAACCAACGCACTAGGCCACACCATCACCACGGAAGTCATCCCCGATTGGGGGGTCAACAAGGCGCATATCGACCCCAACGGAGGGCGCACCGAAAGCAACTACGACGCACTCGGCCGTGTCACGGACATCTGGTTGGCTGATCGCAATCGCGAAGCTGGCCAGACCCCGAACAACAAGTTTGAATACCAAGTCCAGCGTGGCGCCGCGTCCTGGGTGGCCAGCAAGTCGCTCAACAATGACGGCACCACCTACCGGACCTCGTACGCGATCTTCGACTCCCTGCTCCGTCCCCGGCAGACCCAGGTCCCGGCGGCCGTCGGAAGCGGTCGCGTTGTCGCCGAGACCCTCTATGACTCCCGCGGCCTCGAGGTGCAAACTACAGCGGATTACATCGACACCACGGCCCCTTCGGGCAGGCTCGCCAATCTCCTCACCACCGCTCCTGCTGGCAGCCGCACGGTCTACGACGGCGGCGGACGGCCGACCACGCAGATTGCCCTGGTCCAGGAACAAGAGCACTCCCGAACCACCACTACCTACGAAGGCAACTCGACCACCGTCGAACCCCCGGCCGGAGCCTCGGCCGTCCGCGAAACCACCGACAGCCGCGGGCGCATTGCCGAGAAGCGGGAGTACGACGGCAACACCGCGACCGGCCACTTCACCAAGCTGACCTACGCTTACGACCACGCCGACCGGCTCACCCAGGTAAAGGACAACGACAACAACACCTGGTCCTACAGCTACGACTTCCTCGGCCGCAAGACGCAGGCCCGAGACCCCGACGCCGGAACCAACAAGTCCGAGTACGACAACCTCGACCGGGTCAGCGTCACCGAGGATGCCCGCGGCACGATCCTCAGCCACACTTACGACGCCATAGGCCGGCCGACCGGGGAGCTGACCGGCCGGATTCCCGTCGTCAACGGCCAGCCGGTCATCGACGACTCCAAATACCTCTCCCGCTGGTCGTACGACACCATCGCCAAGGGGAAGCTCACTTCCTCCATCCGCTACGACGGCGGTAAGAACGGCAAGGTCTACGCCACCACCAACGCCTCCTACGACAAGCTCTACCGGGTCCTGCGCGAGCAGCACACCGTCAGCACCGCCGAAGGCGCGCTGGCCGGAGCCACCGGCATCTACACCATCACCAACGCCTACAACAACGACGGCACCCTCCAGCGGCGCACCATCCCCGCCATGGGTGGGCTCGATCAGGAAACCCTGGTCTACGGCTACAACGCCCAGCGGATGCCCGACACCCTTCAGGGCCTGACCGGCATCGTTCAGTCGACCGCGTACCTCCCCGCCGGGGAGAAGATCCGTACCACCCTCGGTGTCTCCTCCACCGCCAAGTGGACCGAGATCAACCGGTTCTACGAGGACGGCACCAAGCGCCTCGCCCGGCAGACGGTCGTCACCGAGAGCCGCACGGGCACCGACTCGGACGTCTACTACCGCTACGACCTGGCGGGCAACCCCGTCGAGGTGGACGACCGCTCCACCGCCCAGGGCGACAAGCAGTGCTACACCTATGACGGCCACCGGCGCCTGAAGAGCGCCTGGACCGCCACCACCGACTGCGCGACCGCGCCCACGACGGCCAATGTCGGAGGCGTCGCCCCCTACTGGGTCTCGTACACCTACGACAGCGCCGGGAACCGCAAGACGGCCGTCGACCACCTGGCGACCGGCGGCGCCGCGACGACCACGTACAACCACGACCTGACCAGCGGCCAGACCCCGCGTCCCCATCTGCTGACCGGGACGTCCACCACACCCGCCGACCCCACCCGGCCCGCCACGAGCTACACCTACGACGCGGCCGGCAACACCGTCACCCGCACCACGGGCACCGGGGCCGACGCCAAGACCCAGACCCTGGAGTGGGGTCCCGAGAACGCCCTCGAAAGCGTCAAGGAAGCCGACAACACCACCACCAGCTACCTCAACGACGCCAACGGCAACCGGCTCATCCGCCGCGACGCCACCGGCACGACCCTCCACGTCGGCGAAACCGAACTCCGCCTCGACAAGGCAACCAACACCGTCGAGGCCACCCGCTACTACAGCCACGACGGCCAGATCGTCGCCGTCCGCACCCCCGACAAACTGACCTGGACGGCAACGGACCACAACGGCACGGCCAACCTCCAGGTCGACGCCGCCACCCAGGCCCTCACCCGCCGCCACTCCCGCCCCTTCGGCGAAGACCGCGGCGCCGCACCCCAGACGTGGACGGGCGACAAGGGCTTCGTCGGCGGCACGGAGGACCCCACAGGCCTCACCCACATAGGAGCCCGCGAATACGACCCCACGACGGGCCGCTTCATCAGCGCCGACCCGATAGCGGACCTCAAGGACCCGCAACAGATCAACGGCTACGCCTACAGCAACAACAACCCCGTCACCTTCGCCGACCCCGACGGCAAATTCTGGGGTGCCTTCGTCAAGTTCTACAAGGCAGTAGTCACTTACGTGACGTCTCAGGTCCATCAAACTTACAGAAGTAAGTCGAGCGGCAGGAGCTCCGGTGGATCTTCTCGGTCAGGAGGTATGTCAGCGCAAGGGGGAGCGAACTACTCAGGCGGAAGCAGCAGCATAGGCTGCGGCGCTACTTATCCCGCCTATAAAGCCCACTGCACTTCCGAGCCTGTAGATCCGCAGTCGTGGGGGGACGCATGGAAAGCCATAGCTAAATCCGGGGCGGCTGGCATCGACTTCCTCCTGGGGGTTGCAGACGCCATAGAGAAAGGCACAGAACCTCAATGCCAATTCGGCGCCGACTGCGGCTTGCAGGATGACTACCGCGAGAAAGTCAAAGAGTACGGAATCGACCCAAGCAGCAAAGATTATCAAGACTCGAAAAATTCACTCGAGATAGCATCTTACGTCACAGGAGCTTTCGGCGTCGCCCGCTCGCTCGCAAGGGGAATTCTGGGGCTCGCCGGAAAAAAGAAGGCTGTCCCCACGGTAAAATTGATTGACGGGTGGCTTCCCGAAAGTGTCCTAGAAAAAATTCCAGGCCATCTCAACGCCCCCATACCCAACAAAAAGGGAGTGGGCCTCCGATGGCTGGGACCAAAGCAGGATTCCATCCGAATAGATAAAGGTAACCCCAACAATCCGCAACCTTTTCAGCAAGTACATCACGTCGTAATCAATTCACGTGGCGTAGTCATTGGGCGCAACGGAAAGCCGCTAAACGGCGCGATCAAAAAGAACTACGAGAACGCCTACCAGGCGCACATACCATTGGACGAGTGGCTCACATGGGAGACATGGAATTCCCCGAAAAGGTAAATGTCGAATTCCCGAGCCTGCGCCTGCAGGTTCTGGACGGACTCGAAGCCCTAGCGGATGTCAACTACCAACGGCGAGTCTGGGTAGACAGAAATCTCAATCCAGGCGAGCTGCTCTACGACCTGACAATGGCCGTCAACGCTCTCGATGATGTTCGTGCACTTGACCATCCAGAAGAAGAAGTTGGTTCGATTTTTCGCACAGAAAAGGAGGCTACTGCCATGCTCCGAGTCTCCGCGATACTTGTCCCTTTGATTGAAAAGCTTGGCGAATCTCCCGATGTTACCTACATCAATTCACCGGAATGGCCTGGCGTAGTGGAGGCCGCAACAGCAGCTTTGCTTGCCCTGAATGAATAAAGACGGGCGGGGCCATTCTTCGTGACTGGCCCCGCCTCCGTCAGGCGCTCAGCAGCGCCGCTGCCGTGAAGAGTTCGACGCCTACCCGGATCGCCTCTTCGTCCACGTCGAAGTCGCCCCGGTGGAGGTCCCGGCGGACCGTGTCGCCGGGGCGGCGGACTCCCAGGCGGGCCATCGCGCCCGGGACGTGTTCCAGGTACCAGGAGAAGTCCTCGCCGCCGAGGCTCTGTTCCGTGTCCTCGACCGTGTGGGCGCCGCGGCGGGCCGTCTGGGCCGCGCGGAGGAGGTCGGTGACCGTGGGGTCGTTGACGACCGGGGGGACTCCGCGGATGTAGTCGATCTGGGACTTCGCCCGGTGGACCGTCGCGATCTCGTCGATCGCCGCGTGCACCAGGTCCGGCGCCTCGCGCCAGGTCTCCAGGTCGAGGCAGCGTACGGTTCCGGACATTTCCGCGTGCTGGGGGATCACATTGCAGGCGTGGCCGGATTCGATCCGTCCCCAGGTGACCGCGAGCCCGGACCGGGCGTCGACGCGGCGGGCGATCATCGCCGGGACCTCGGTGACGATCTTCGCCGCCGCCGTGACGAGGTCGGTGGTGAGGTGGGGGCGGGCGGTGTGGCCGCCGGGGCCGTCGAGGGTGATCTCCAGGCGGTCGCAGGCGGAGGTGATCGCACCGGGCCGCAGTCCGATGGATCCCGCGTCGACCTTGGGGTCGCAGTGCACGGCGATGATCCGTCCGACCCCGTCGAGCACCCCGGAGTCGATCGCGTCCGGCGCGCCGCCCGGCAGGACCTCCTCGGCCGGCTGGAAGACCAGCCTGACCGGCGCGGGCAGCAGCCCGGCGCGGTCCAGCTCGGCGAGTACGAGCCCGGCGCCGAGGACGGCCGTGGTGTGGACGTCGTGTCCGCAGGCGTGGGCCCGGTCCGGCACGGTCGAGCGGTACGGGACCGTCGTCTTGGTGTCCGGGATGGGCAGGGCGTCGATGTCCGCGCGGATCGCCAGCATCGGCGCGACCCCGTCCCAGGTGCCGATGTCACAGACGAGTCCGGTGCCCACCGCCAGGACGCGCGGCGCGAGCCCGGCCGCCTCCAGCCGGTTCTTGATCGCCGTGGTGGTACGGAACTCCTGGTTGCCCAGCTCCGGATGCATATGGAGGTCGCGACGGAAAGCGATCAGCTCGGCACACAGCGTTTCGGACAGTGTGCCGGGCAGGGCGACGCTCCCGGACGGTTCGGTTTCGGACTCGGAATCGCGGGACATCAGTTGGTTCACCTGTTGAAGAGTAGGCCCAGCAGGGGGTCAACTGCCCACTGATCAAAGAAAGTTCAATCGGTTAGGGGAAGAAAACACCGGCGCACGTGCATGGCTTCCCACCCGTGTGGGTATCCTCACGCCCTTTCCGACCGTACAGGCCCCCCGTCCCCGCCGCCTCCCGGCGCGCCCCGCCGGTGCGAGGATGACGAACATGAACCGAATGATCGGTATTGAGGACGTACGCGCCGCCGCCCGGCTGATCGACGGCCGGGTGGTCCGCACCCCCACCGTGGTCTCCCCCGGCCTCTCCGAACTCCTCGGCGCCCCCGTCACCGCGAAACTGGAGCTGCTTCAGCGCACGGGGTCCTTCAAGGCGCGCGGCGCGCTCGCCAAGCTGCTCTCCCTGGACCCGGCCCGGCGCGCGGCGGGCGTGGTCGCCGTCAGCGGCGGCAATCACGGCGTGGCCGTCGCGGTCGCCGCCGGGATGCTCGACATCAAGGCGACCGTCTGTATGTCCCGTACGGCCCCGGCCCGGTCCATCGCGGCGGCGGAGGCGGCGGGCGCCCACGTCCGGCTCACGGACACCATGACCGAGGCGTTCGAGCTGATGGAACGGTTGCGCGCCGAGGGCCTGACCCTGGTACACCCCTTCGACGATCCGCTGGTGGCCGCCGCCCAGGGCACCGTAGGTCTCGAATACGCCGAGGACCTGCCCGCCACCGGCGCCCCGGCGCCCACGGACGTCCTGGTCAGCATCGGCGGCGGCGGGCTGATCACCGGGATCGCGGTGGCCCTGAAGGCGCTGCTCCCCGGGGTCCGGATCTGGGGTGTCGAGACGGCGGGCGCCGAGTCGATGTCCCGCGCCCTCGCGGCGGGCGGCCCGGTCGCGGTCGAGCTGTCGTCCCTGGTCACTACCCTCAGCGCGCCCTCGGTGTCACATCTGACCTATGAGCACGTGACAGCGCTGGTGGAGGACGTCCTCGTCGTCACAGACGCGGCTGCGGTACGCGGCGTCGCCGACATGGCCGAGCACGCGAAGATCTGGACCGAACCGGCTGCGGGCTGTCTGCTGCCCGCCGCCCGGCTCGTTCTCGACCGTGTCGGCCCGGACGCCCGGATCGGTCTGATCGTCTGCGGCGGCAACGCGACGGTCGCCGACGCGGTCCGCTGGGGAGTCGCCGGAGAGGTGTAGCCCCGCAGGTCAGGGGCTTGCGGCTGGACCCGGGCGAGGTGACGGGGCCGGGGTGACGGTGTGACGGGCGTACGGCTCCGGAGGCGTACGGGGAGCGAGGCGTACGGCCTGCGGGCGTACAGGTACCGGAGGCCGCCCGGCGCGGTCCGCCGTGGGGCGGGTCGCGCGCCGGGCCGCCCCGGCGTCAGCGGGCCATCAGGGCGAACACCCCCCAGCCCAGGTACTCGCGTTCATGACGCGCGTACTCCGCCGGTTCCTCGGCCAGTTCGGCCCGCAGACGGGCGGCGAGCCCGTCATCGGGGTGCCGGGTGAGCCAGCGCCGCATGCTGAGCCACTGGGCCGACTTGTAGCGGTCCCAGCCCTGCTGGTCGGCGATCGTCATCCCGACGACGTCGTAACCCAGCTCCCCGAAGTACGCGAGGAGTTCGGGCAGGGTGGGGAAGTCGTCCGCGTCGTCGGCGTGACAGGCTTCCACCGAGCGCTGATCGGGCGGCTCCCGCCGCCAGAACGGCTCCCCCAGCAGCACCGTCCCGCCCGGCCGCAGACTGCGCCGCAGCAGCTCCGCCGTCCCGGCGGCCCCGCCGCCGATCCAGCTCGCCCCCAGACAGCACGCCAGGTCGACGGGCTCGTCGGCGATGTACTCCGACGCGTCGCCCCTGACGAACTCCACCAGGCCGTCGACCCCGAGTTCGACCGCCCGGGCGCCGGCCCGGTCCGTGAACTCGTCGCAGATGTCGACCCCGGTGCCGGTGATGCCGTGATCCCGCGCCCAGGTGCAGAGCAGTTCACCCGACCCGCTGCCCAGATCGAGCACCCGCTCCCCCTTCTCCAGCCGGAGCGTCCGGCCGAGAGCGGCGAGTTGGTCGGAGGTCAGCGGGTTGTGGAGGCGGCGGCCTCCCTCACGGATGACGTGGTAACGCAAGTGGTCCATTCGTGGAAGTCCTTACATCCAAGAAGATCAAGGTCTGCACGAAGCCCGACCGGCCGAAGCCGGTCACGGGAACAGTCACCAACATCCGCGACTCCTTCATCACATGCGGCACATGCGACGACACCCGGGACGGGCGCGTCCCGCCGAGGATAGGCACGCAAACGCCCGGCCCACGAGGGGGCCGGGCGCTGGGTGACGATGGTTCGTTACAATGTGACGCGGTCGTCCTTCAGGCCGTGGACGAAGGCGGACCAGGCGGTGGCGGGGAACACCAGGGCCGGGCCGGAGGGGTCCTTCGAGTCCCGGACGGGGACGACGGGGTGGCCGTCCGCGACCTCGACGCAGTTGCCGCCGTCAGTACCGCTGTAGCTGGACTTACGCCAGCCCGTCAGCACGGATGCGTCGAGGAGTATCCGCTCAGTTGTCATCGCGTTCGTAGTCCTTCGCAGTTTTTCGCACGAGAGCAAGGGACTCCGTCAGCGGCAGCGCCTCTGCCAAGGCGAGGTCGTATCGACCTTGGATGATCTCCACCACCGGCTGGATGTCGTGCACCTTGCCCGTATGGACACCCTCAACGTAGGCGATCGGCGGTTGGTCCTCGAACCACATCAGGGTCACCACGCCTTCCAGTAGCGGATACGCTCCGGCACCGTAGGGGATCACATGGAGTCGGATCCGCCCGCGTTCCACCAGGTCAGCGATGTGGTGGAGTTGGCGAGCCATCACCCTCGGGCCGCCGATGGGGCGCCGCAGCACACCCTCGTCCAGTAGCACCCAGACGATCGGGTCCACCTCATTGGCCAGAATTCGGGCGCGCTCTATGCGGGTGACGACAGTCCGGTCTCGGTCCTCGTCGCTGATCGGCGGGTAGGCCGACCTCATGACGGCATGGGCGTACTCGGGTGTCTGAAGCAACCCCGGCACAAAGGTCAGGGCGAACTCCCGGATCACCGAAGCCTGGCCCTCAAACTGAAGTGCCGCCTCGAAGTGGTCGGCCACGGGGTACGCATCCGCCCCCGGCCTGAAGTTCGTCAGCACGTCACCCGTGTTGAGCGCCCTGTCCAGCCGCTTCGCGTCCTCCTCCGACGGCGTCCGGCGGCCCGCCTCGATGTGTGTGATGTGGGTACGCGTCATGATCGCCGCGTCGGCCAACTGCTGCTGGGTCATGCCCGCCTTGACGCGCTGGCCGCGCAGCCACTCTCCGTAAGGCTTCGCCATGTTGCCACACTCCTCTACAACTTCCTTGTCTCCGAGGTGATTCGAGCTGCGTCACCGCTAACCCCCTTTCGGAGGCTACCCAGTCGCCTTCAAGCTTGTCCCGGAAAACAGAAACACACCGGCGACCGAAGGGATACGGCAACGAGCCATGACCGAGCACCTCACACCCTCCGCCCATTTGTTCGAATCGGCGGATCTGCATCAGTTGTTGAAAGCCGGGGGCATTTGGCATCTCGCGCCGAAGTGGGTTCCCAGGACCGGCTATGCTCCCGTCACGCCGGAACTCCTCAAAGCCCTCGCGAGCGGGCTCCGAAGGAAACTCCGGTGAGCGCCGACAGGGACGCGGCACCGGTCGCGTACATTCCCGTCGTCGGGGACGTGGTCCTCGACTCGGCCACCCACAAGGTGGGCAAGGTGATGGACAGGGTCAGCCGACTCGTGCAGCTCAGGCCGGTCGGCGGAGGCCAGGAGTGGGACGCGGCCGTGGCCGATCTGACCCCGGTGAAGCCCATGGACCGCATCCGGAAGGCCGTCTCCGAGGCCAATGAGGCCAGCCGCCGGGAGGATCTGAAATGAGCGCGCCGGAAAGGCCGGAGCCCGCCGGAGACGGGCGTACGATCTGTGCGGCGCAGGCGCGACTACCGCTCCAGCTCATCGTTCTCACCCAGGAGCTGCAACCCGATCCGCCGGTCCATCCGATTCGGATCATGACAAGTCTGCGCTGCGCGCTGGAATCCCATCCAGAGGGCCCGCATTACGATCTGATCCGGGAACACGACAGCGCCGAGGAGGGCGCTATTTGGGCTCGGTGGATCACCGGAATAACGCCTTCCGCCGTGGGCATTCTGCGGGATTGTCCGGCCGACAATGGAGCACCCGGCGCGGATAATGACGCGTGCACGCTCTTTGCCGGACATCCGGGCGGGCATGGTTTCGAGTTCTCCGATCCGGAGTACGAGGCAGCGCTCGCGAGCCCGGAATACCTTGAGTTGGACGAGCAGTTCGGCGGCCCCACAAGCGCTCGGCCGACCACCGACTGACCCCGGCCGGGTCGGCGTTTGTTCGCCCGGCCCGTCGTCACTCCGCGTGATAGTTCCGATGTCAGTGGCCGTTCCTCTCCCGATGGTTCAAGATCGACTCGTAGGTGTGTGACCACGGGTGGGCCGAGGGCCAGGGGCAGAGGGGCGGCGGGTCATGCGGATCGAGCGTCATCAGGTGGAGCGGGCGGCGATCGCGGAGGCGCTGGAGGGATTCGCCGGGCGGATCGCCGGTGACGTCCGGATGATGGGCCACGACCAGCGCCCGGCGGGCGGCTGGCAGTTGATCGCCGAATCGCTGGTGGAGTACGCGGCGGCGAGGTCGGTGACGCATCCGGAACTGACCGACGCCGATGCCAGGATCGCCGTCGAGTCGGCGGCCTCGGCGGCGGTCGGCGCGGTGGCGCTGGCGGCCGGCCGGAGCTGCCGGGTCTGGATCGACTACACGGGTACGGGCGTGGAACACGACGCGCCCGCACCCGGTAGGACGGCTCCCATCCGGCCGCATATCTGGCTGGAAGCGTTTCTCCTGGCCTTCGTCGCGGGGACCTCCGACGAACACGGAGTCCTCTTCGCGGAGACCGCGCCGCCGCTCGCCGGTCAGGAGACCCGGCCGGACGTGGCACTGATCCACGCGCTGATGATCTACGTCTACGGGCATGCGGAGAACCGGCCCGAGCCGAAGCCGCGCCCGGGGCAGGGTCCCGGTTCGGTATCGGGCCCGGGTTCGGTTCCCGGGCTGATCCCGGAGCTGGATCCGGACCCGGACCTGAGCATGGGCATGGGCATGGGTCCGGATGTGGAGCCGCTGTCCGAAGCGGTACGGGCCGAGCTGATCGGCGAGATCTGCGACCGGGTCGACCCCGACCCCACCCTCGGCCACCAGTACCGGGCGGCTCTCGTCAGCCTCCGGGCGCTGGCCTCCGGGGACCGGGAGGGGTTCGTCAAGGCCCTGGCCGCGCAGGTCGAACGGCACCGGGCCGTCGAGTCCTCGTACGCCCGGCCGACCCTGAGCGGACTCCTCCCGATGGACGCGATCGCCCTCGCGGCGATGGCGGTCCGCTGGCACGAGTGGACGCTGCCGATCGAATCCGGATATCTGCCCCGGGGGCCGGTCTCCGGTTTCCGGGCGCCGCGCGGGCGGGTCGGAGCGTACGGGCGCGACAAACGGCCCGACGCGGTGGCGGCACTGGCCTCGGTGGCCGCGTCCGACGCCGCCGCGCTGGTGGTCGACCGGCCCGCGCACCCGTACGCCCTGAACTCCGCCGACGACGGCACCGACGACGGCGCGGACATCGCCTCCTTCGCGAACTACGTCGCCGGTGAGCTGGCCCTCTTCAACGACCCCGACGCGGAACCGGCCCGGGTCGGGCGAGGGCTGAAACAGGTGCTGCGCGGACGGCTCTGGCTCTTCCTCCAGCGGGTCGCGGGTGACCCCGAAGGCCGCGATCCCGAACTGCCCGAGCTGCTGCGGACCGCGACGGAAGCCGGGTCCGGTGCGCTCCGGCTGGCCCGCGCGCCGCAGGGCACCCTGCTGCCGGTGAGTATCGCCGGGACCGCCCGCAATCTCCCGGCCGGGCCCGGACCTGCGGGCGAACCCGGGTTCTGGAAGGACGCGATCGCCCTGGCGCTGATCACCGGCGACCGGGCGTCGCTGGCGGCGTGCGTACTGGTGGAGCCGTCGTTCTTCGCGGCGGCGGCGCATCCGACGGACATCACGGCGTACGGGGCGGCACTGCACGACTACCTCCGAGGGGTGGATCCCGTACCGGCGGTGGACCGGGCGCTGGCCGTCGCGGCGGCGTACGAGCACACGCGCCGGCCCGCACCGCCGGTCGTCCTGCTCTCACAGGTGGTGGAGGGGGACCGGGAGGGATTCGCGTTGGCGCTGGTGGACGCGTTGGAGCGGCACCGGGAGCACTATTCGGCCGGGGAGCTGGCGGAGACGCATCACGCGGTGCTGGACTTGGATGTGCTGGCGCTGGTGTGCCATGTGCGTCGGATGGGGTGGCGCGTCCCCGTCTCGTCCCCGTACCTCCCCGAGGGCGTCCTCCCCCCGCTTGTGTGACGCGCCCGTCGCGATGACCGGCCGCGCCCGTCTGTGCCGTGCGCACTCGTTCCCCGTGTCCCTGACGACCGGGCTGCGCCCAGCGACCCGAGGTCGTTCGCGCTCTGCGGACCGTGGGTGGCTGGTCGCGCAGTTCCCCGCGCCCCTAAATGCTCTCCTGAGCGCCGCCCTCGGAAGGGGAGCGCCCTCCGGGCCGAGACAGTGCCTCCTCCGGAGGAGTTCCGACCGCGCGCTGTCGTGGGCCATTCGCGCAGTTCCGCCCCCTATGCCTTCGGCAATGGGGGGACCCTCAGCGCCACCTAGGTTGCCCTTCTGACCGCCCTTTCCAAAAGACGGGCCCTCCACAAGGCTGGGAACCCCTTCAGGGGCGGCGCCGGGGAGAGCATTCAGGGGCTCGGGGAACTGCGAGACAAGCCACCGACCGCGCGCGGTCGCCCGACGAGCTTGCCCGGCTGGGCGGAAGGCGCGGGCCTCACCCGGAGAGCCAAGGGCGCTGGGGGCACCGAGGACAGACAGGGGCTCGTGGCGCGGGCCGCCCGCAGGGCTACGCGCCGCTGAGGGAGAGTTTGACCGCGAAGCCCAGGAAGAGCGCTCCCGCCGCCGACGTCGCGCCCGCCGAGAGGCGCTTGCGGCGGCGGAACGCCTCCGCGAGGTGCGTGCCCGCGAATATCAGCAGCGACAGATAGAGCGCGCTGGCTATCTGCGCCAGCCCGCCCAGGACCGCGAAGGACAGCGCCGGGTACGAGTACGCCGGGTCCACGAACTGGACGAAGAAGGCGATGAAGAACAGGATCGCCTTGGGGTTGAGCAGGCTGATCACCAGCGCCCGGCGGAACGGGCGCTCCGTCTCGGCGGTCTGCTCGGCATCGGGCGCCCGGGGTATCAGCGCCTCGCCCCGGCTGCGCCACATGCCCCACGCCGCCCGCAGCATGCCGACCGCGAGCCACGTCAGATAGCCCGCGCCCGCGAACTTCACGATCCCGAAGAGCAGGTCGTTGGTCTTGAGCAGCGACGCGATACCCGCCGCCGAGAGCACCATCAGGACCGCGTCCCCGGCGAAGACACCGGCCGCCGCGCGATAGCCCGAGCGCACGCCTCGGCGGGCCGCGACGGAGAGGACGTAGAGCGAGTTCGGCCCCGGCAGCAGAATGATCAGTACGAGTCCGGCCAAGTAGGTCGGAAGGTCGATGACACCCAACATGCCGCGAGTGTCGCACACCCGTACGGATCGCCGTCCAGCCCTGTGGACAACCCCGGGGTCACCTAGAAACCCGCAGGTGGGCGGTGCGTACCCCAGATCTCCCGAAGCACGTCGCACACCTCCCCCACCGTCGCCCGCGCCCGCAGCGCCTCCTTCATCGGATACAGCACGTTCTCCCCCGCCGCCGACCCCGCCGCCGACCCGGCCGATGAGCCCGCCGATGAGCCCGCCGCCGTCCGGAGGGCCGTCAGCGCCGAGGTGACCGCCGCCCCGTCCCGGTCCGCCCGCAGCGCCGCCAGCCTCGCCTTCTGGCGGGTCTCGATCGAGGGGTCGACGCGCAGCGGCTCGTACGGCTGCTCGGCCTCGTCGGCCGGATCGGTGCGGAAGCGGTTGACCCCGACCACGACCCGCTCGCCGTCCTCGGTCTCCCGGGCGATCCGGTACGCGTTCCGTTCGATCTCCCCCTTCTGGAAGCCCAGCTCCACCGCCTCGACCGCCCCGCCCAGCTCCTCGATCCGGTCCATCAGCCGGACCGCCTCCGCCTCCAGGGCGTCGGTCAGGCTCTCCACGGCGTACGACCCGGCGAAGGGGTCGACGGTGGCGGTGACATCGGTCTCGTAGGCGATGACCTGCTGGGTCCGGAGCGCCAGCCGGGCCGAGCGCTCGGTGGGCAGGGCGATCGCCTCGTCGAAGGCGTTGGTGTGCAGGGACTGGGTGCCGCCGAGGACCGCGCCGAGCGCCTGGAGCGCCACCCGGACCAGATTGACCTCGGGCTGCTGGGCCGTGAGCTGCACCCCGGCGGTCTGGGTGTGGAACCGCAGCGTCTGCGCCTTCGGGTCCCGGGCCCCGAATCCGTCCCGCATCACCCGGGCCCAGATCCGGCGGGCCGCCCGGAACTTGGCGACCTCCTCCAGGAGGGTCGTCCGGGCGACGAAGAAGAACGACAGCCGGGGGCCGAGTTCATCGGCGGTGAGCCCGGCCGCGAGCGCCGTACGGACGTAGGCGACGGCGTTGGCGAGGGTGAAGGCGACCTCCTGCGCGGGGGACGCCCCGGCCTCCGCCATGTGGTAGCCGGAGACGGAGATCGGGTTCCAGCGGGGCAGCTCGGCCCGGCAGTAGCGGAAGGTGTCCGCGACCAGCCGCAGCGACGGGCCGGGCGGGAAGATGTAGGTACCCCGGGCGATGTACTCCTTGAGGACGTCGTTCTGGATCGTGCCGTTCAGCCGGTCCGCCGGAACGCCCCGCTCCGCGGCGACGAGCTGGAGGAGCAGGAGCAGCGGGGCCGCCGGGGCGTTGATCGTCATCGAGGTGGAGACCTGGTCGAGGGCGATGCCCGCGAAGAGTTCCCGCATGTCGTCGAGGGAGTCGACGGCGACCCCGACCCGGCCGACCTCGCCGTGGGCGAGCGGCGCGTCGGAGTCGTACCCCATCTGGGTGGGCAGGTCGAAGGCGACGGAGAGGCCGGTGGTGCCGTCGGCGATCAGCCGGCGGTAGCGGGCGTTGGACTCGGCGGCGGTGCCGAAGCCCGCGTACTGCCGGATCGTCCAGGGGCGACCGGTGTACATGGTCGGGTAGACGCCCCGGGTGAAGGGGTACGCCCCCGGGGCGCCCAGCTTCTCCACGGGGTCCCAGCCGGCCAGCGCCTCCGGCCCGTAGACCGGCTCGACGGGCAGCCCGGACTCGGATTCACGGGGGTCCGGCATCGCCGTCTCGCCTCGCCTTCGTACGGGTCGGAGGGGTGACCGGAATTCATCGATGTCGCCAGGTGGCGACCGGATCCGGCCTGTTTCGGTTTCCCGGAGATCTCGGGGTGTCGTTTTCTTCTCGTCTTCCTCATGATGCTCAAGAACGGACACCCCGGCAGGCCGGGAAGAGCATCCTCGGGGGACACCACAGACATAGGCGGTTCCGGGTCGATACAGGTACACACGTATAGGGGGCGCGGCGATGGCCGAGAACATCGGATACGTACAGAAGGCACTGGCGGCGGCAGCGGTCGTCGCGCTCACCGTGAGCTGTACGGCACGGGCGGCCGAGGAGCCGTCCGTGAGCGTCGACGCGAAGTCGGACGGCGGGGCCTCGCCCGTCACGCGCCCCGAGTCCATCCAACCGTCCGTGCCGGTGTCGCCCACACCGGTGGCTTCCCCGTCGGCACCCTCGTCCCCCTCCCCGACTCCGTCGGCTCCGAAGCCGTCCGCTCCACCGCCCGGGCCCGTTCTGATGGAGCGGGGCGACAGCGGCGAGCGGGTCCGGGAGCTCCAGGCCAGGCTCGCCCAGCTCGACTGGTTCCGCGAACGGCCCACGGGCACGTACGGCCGGGTGACGGCATCGGCCGTGAGCGGCTTCCAGGAGAAGCGGGGGCTGGCCGTCACCGGCGCCGTGGACACCGTGACCTGGGAACGGCTGCTCGGTATGACGAAACGGCCCACCCGGGCCGAGTTGGACGGCAGGACCGCCGAGACGAAGCCGAAGGCCGTACTGGACCCGCGATGCCTCAACGGCCGGGCGCTCTGCGTCGACAAGACGTCCCGCACCCTGTCATGGGTGGTCGACGGGAAGGTCAGGACGGCGATGGACGTCCGGTTCGGCGGCAAGGAGACCCCGACCAGGGAGGGCGTGTTCTGGGTCTTCCGGAAGGAACGCGACCACGTCTCCAACCTGTACGACACCCCGATGCCGTTGAGTCTCTTCTTCAGCGGCGGCCAGGCCGTCCACTACTCCGCCGAATTCGCCGCCCAGGGATACAACGGCGCGTCCCACGGCTGTGTGAACGTCCGCGACCGGGGTGCGCTCGCCGCGCTCTTCGACCAGGTACGGATCGGCGACAAGGTCGTCGTCCACTGGTGAGGAAGATCCGCGAGGAAGCCTGTAAGGAGAAGGGGCGCGGACGGGACCGGGGGAACGTGCCCCGCCCGCGCCGGTGCGCCAAGCCGTAGGTACGGGGGGAACCCCGGCTCTATGGCGCTCGCCGATGACCAGTCGGCTCACTCTCTACTGCGTCACCGTTCGCAAAAATGTCACACCGGCCCGGGAATACGGTCGAAACCGCAGGTCAGGCGAGTACGACAAAGGGCGGAAGCGCGGCCGGGCCGATGTCTGCGGCGGGACCGCCGCTCGGCGCGACACCGTCTTCGGTCCCGGCGTCCAAGTCCTGGTGGAGATAGCGGGTCGGGGGGCCGCTGTCGGGGTCGTGGCCGGGGGGACCGGCCTGGCCGGGACGGGTCTCCTGGCCCTGGCCCTGCCCCTGACTCTGGCCGCCGCCTTGGCCGTTGGCGTTCCCGTACCCGTCGCCGTTCCCGTTCGCTCCGCCGTTCCCGTTCCCGTTCCCGTTGTCCTGGCCGTTGCCGCCGCCGTTCCCGTTGGCGTTGCCGTTGGCTCCGCCTTGGCCGTTGCCGTTGCCCTTACCGCCGTTGCCGGGCCCGTGGTCATGACCGTGGCCGTGGTCGTGCTCCGTCTTCGGCCCGTTGCCCTGGCTGCCCCGGGCGTCACCGCTGCCCGCGCCCGGCCGCGTACCGTCGGACCGGCCGAGGATCCGATCGCAGTACGCGGCGATCCAGGCCCGGCCCTTGGCCTCCCGCTCCAGCAGCCGAAGCGCCTTGGGCGCCACGGACCCGGCACGGTAGTCGCGGCACGCCTTCGCGATCCGGCGCGGCTTGTCGCCCCCGGTCCGCTCGCTCTGCCCGATCCCGGTGCCCTTGACCGGCCGGGACGGCACACCCGAAGGGCCCTCGTGGTCGGAGCCGCCGGGCGTACGGTTCGCCTCGCCCGGCCCGTCGCCCAGCGGGCCCGCCGAAGTGTCCCCGGTCCCCCCGGGGACGGTCCTGCCGGTCGCCGACGTACTCGTGTCGTCGAACGGGTAGGGCAGGAAGTCCGCGCCGGAGGCGACGGCGACCCCGCCGATGGCGAACCCGGCCACGGCGGCCACGAATCCGAGCCTGAGGGGTGTCACCGGCCGTCGCTTGCCGGAGCCCGACCGGCCCTCGCGGGACCGCGTCCCGGTTCCGGTTCCGGTTCCGGTCCGGACGGCGCCCAGGGTGACAAGACCCGGTTTCTCGTCACCATCGTCGTCACTCCCGACGGCGTCGAAGGCCACGACCGACCGCGTACCCGGTTTCGCCCCTTCGGCCCGGGCCGCGCCGACCGCCCGGAACGCCGCGACGGCCGCGTCCTCACCCGGCAACTCCTCGTCGGCGAGGCCGGAAACGGCCTCCGGTTCGGCGGCGGCGCGCAGCGCCTCGGCCAGCCGTACGGCTTCCGTACGCGCGGGTTCGCCGAGGTCTCCGAGGTCCCCGACCGGTTCACCGCGCAACAGAAGCTCCGCCGTCACCTGGTCGAGCCACTCGTTCCGGTCGTCGGCCATCACATGTCCTTCTGCGTCCGCCAACGGGAATGCGTCACACCCGCGGACTCCCTCTCCCCCCGCTTTCCGCCCCGCTGCGACGGGACGCCGTCCAGCCCCCGGATCCGTTCCGGCCGCCCGGCCCCCGCGGAATCGCCCACGGCCCCGGGGTTGTCACCCGCCGTTTCCGGCGGGCCGGGACTGACGCCCTCCGGATCGTCGCCGCCGAGCAGTTCGGCCAGCCGTTTCAGTCCCCGATGGGCGGCGGTCCTGACGGCCCCCGGCCGTTTCCCCAGCGTCTCGGCCGCGGTCTTGGCATCCAGCCCCACGACCACCCTCAGCACCACGGCCTCCGCCTGATCCTGGGGCAGCCGGGCGATCAGGGCCATGGTGTCCCCGGTGGACAGGGCCTCCATCGCCTCGGCCGCGGTATCCGAATCGGCGGCCCGCCCGGCCAGCTCCGAATCGTCCCCGCCGACCGCCGGGCGCCGTCCCCGCATCCGGATGTGATCCAGCGCGCGATTACGGGCTATCCGCGCCGCCCAGCCCCGGAACCGGTCCGCGTCCCCGCTGAACCGGTCCAGGTCACGGGCGATCTGGAGCCATGCCTCGGACGTCACGTCCTCGGCGTCGGGCTCCCCGACGAGCGTCCGCACATAGCCGAGCAGCCGCGGGTGCACCGCGCGGTACACAGAACGGAACGCGCACTCGTCCCCGCCCTGCGCCGCGAGCACCGCGGCTGTCAGCTCCGCGTCGTCCCCCAGCACAATCTCTACCTGTACCCGTGTCTGTGCCTGTTCGGTTCCGCAGCCGGTCAGCGCTGCGCCGCTCTGCTCTCAGCCCTTGTACGAGCCTGCACGCTACGTCGTCGTACAGCGCCCCGTCCACGGCTTGTACAACTTGCAACAAAATCGCGAGCGACCTCGTCCGAACGGACAGTGACAGAAATCGACCGCCCGGCGCAGAGTGGATTACGGGGCCGTACAGCGGACCCTGCGGACGACGACCGGGGCCTCTCCTGTGGGGGGTGGCGGCCCCGGTCGTCCTCCTTCGAGCCTTCTCCCGGCCCGGTTCCGGCCTCTCTCGGCCTTCTCTCCACCGCACGTCTCACCGGTGGTACGGATTTCACACCCATCCGCGCGACGGCGTGACGCACGCCACATTTCGAGCGGTTCGGGTTTCAGGTGCGGGGGCCGCCGCCCCGGGCGCGGCGGGAGACGGCCGCCGCCAGGACCCGGCGGCCTTCCGTCGCGGCGTTGAGGGCCTGGCGCAGACCGGCCGTGCCGACGCCGTCGGCCAGCAGGTTCAGGATGCGGATCTGGCGCCGCAGCTCACCGGCCGTGAGGGGGTCGGCCGGGGTGGCGGCGTCGATGTCGTCGGCGTTGTCGATGATGCCGGTGGTGCCGGTGGCACCGGTGGTGATGCCTGTGCCGTAGCGGCGGTGCAGGGCGAGCGATACGGCGGAGCACTCGTCCGCCCAGGTCCGCAGCGGGCCCGTGGCCCACTCGGCGGGGGCCGACTCCAGCATGGCGCGTACGGCGTCGGCACCCAGGCCGTCAGCCGCGTCGGCCGCGTCGGTGTCACCGCCCGTGTCCCGCTCCGGCGGGCCCTTCAGGGACTCCCGCGCCTCCGCGAGCCGCGCCGACCAGTGCGCGGGGCCGTTGCCGAGCGCCGCCCACAGGGGGCGCAGCGCCTCGGGGTCGGCGGCGGCGTCACCGAGGAGCGGAAGGCACCGTTCCAAACACGCCACACCGCCGGCCGCGAGCGCGCGCTCGTCGGCGCGCGCGATCAGTTCCCTCAGTTCCCTCAGGTCACTCAGGCCATCGGACGTCACAGGACGCCTCCCCTCGCGGCCCTGGGCCGCTCGCTCCACCTGCGAACTCGTGGCGCAAACTACTCGCTTCGGGGGTATCGCGCCATGGGTTCCGAGAGCCGGGAACGTCGGGAGACGTCCACTCCTCCGCCAACTCAACCCGGATCGTACACACTTACGCCATGCTTCTGTTACATTCGGGCCAACCGGAGAGTGGCTTGCGGGCGCCTTGCGGCAGCCCGCCGAAGCCCCCCGGAGCCGCGGTGCGGGCCCGCACTCCCCCGGGCGGGCCCGTACTGTCGGCGTGCGCGGGTGCGCGGGTGAATCAGTAGGCGGTCGGCATCGGCGGCATCGCGGGCTGCCAGCCCATGGCGATCTTCTCCGTCTGCATCCGGGTGATCCGGCGGACGACAAAGATCGCGACGATCGCGGCGGCGATGCTCAGGATGCTGCCGAGGGCGAACGTGTTCGACCAGATCCGCAGATCCTTCGCGGTCTCCGACCCGTCGTAGGACAAGAACCCCACGCTCCACGGCAGATAGGCCGCCACGCAAAGGGTCCACCAGACGGTCAGCAGGGTCCGTCGCTGGACCGACTTGGGCGCGTACGGATCCGGGCGGCTCGCGATCCAGATAGTGCCCGCCACCAGTCGCGGGATCGCTATGTTCGCGGCGGGGATGAACCAGCCTCCGATCGCGAAGCCCTTGCCCCACTTGTCGATATACGGCGCGAAGGCGGCGGCGTTGGCGCGGGCCGCCGCGAACCAGATGATGAAAAGAATGCCCGTCGCGAGCACTGCCAAGTACTTGAAGACGATGGCCAGAGCCATCAGCGCGTCCGCGTCGTCCGCTTCGTCCTGGGTGACGGCGAAGGGCGAGGTCTCCAGGTCCTTCGCCAGCGACGCCGCGTTCAACCCCGCGCCCACGCCGAGCAGATCGACGACGGCGGTCACACAGAGCAGAGCGATCACCGCGTACGAGAGCCCCACCGGGGCCTTGACCTGCGGCGCCATCGGGGCGAACGGCATGGGTGCGCCGTAGGGGGCGCCGCCGTACGGGGGCACGGAGGGTCCGGCGGCCGGGGCCGGTGCCGGGTACTGCGGGTAGCCGGGTGCGGCAGGTCCGGGAGCCGCGGGGTAGCCGTAGCCCGGGGCGGGCGGCGGTACGGGACCGGGGCCGGGGACCGGGCCCGGGGTGCCGATGGCGGTGGCGCTGGCGGCGCACTGCTGGCACAGGCCCTGCGCGGTGGCCGCGGGGTTCCGGCGGCAAATGGAACAGGGTGTCATCGATACGCCCCCCTGGCGCGGAGAAAAGGATTCAGCACGGCCGTGCGGAACGGCTCGGCCGTGTCCCCGCCACGGGCGTCTGCGGACGGTACGCGTCCGGAGGCGCCGCCGTCCAACGGGATCCGGCGCGCGTGCGTGATTTCCTGTGCCCGGGACGGTCCCGTCTGCCGATGATCGTGCGATCCGGGCCGCGCCACCGTCGTGGCCGTTCGCGCAGTTCCCCGCGCCCCTGAACGCCCTTCCCAGTCGGGCGTCTGTTTGGGCCCCGGCGCCACCCAAATGCCCCTCTCAGTCGAGGCACTGGCAAGGTGAGGCGCGCCCAGGAAACCCTCCGGGGCGAGGTCAGGACAACCGGCGCGTCAGGGACTCGAAGGACTGCCAGCTCCTCGGCGGCGGGGACGCGTTCCAGATCTTCTGGGAGAGAGCCGCCAGGGGGAGGCGGATGCCCTGCGCCACCTGGGCCGGGGTCTGGGCCTTCGACAGGTCGCACCAGACCGCGAAGCGCGCGCCCAGTATTCGGGAGTCGTACCGGCTCGGGACCGGTTTCGTGCCGCGCAGGGTCAGGGGGGTCCACTCCTCGTAGATGCGGCGGCCGGTGGGGTAGGTGAAGTCGTTGGGCTCGCCCAGCACGTAATAGAGGTACTCGTCGTTGAGGTTCACCACCCGGCGGCCCTCCGCCAGATACTCCTCCGGCGGGCGCGCGCCGATCTCCTTGCCCGTCCAGTACTCGACCTCGACGTCCTTCGCGACGGAGACCTCCCCGCCCCGGAAGTAGCCGTCGTTCCATGCCTTGGGGACGCGGTCCAGGCCCCGGACGACCGCCGCCCGGTCGTTGACCCAGCGGGTCGCGAGGTCGCTCACCCGGCCCCCGGGGCCGTACGCCGCGCGGGCCTTCGCCGCCAGGGACGGGAAGGACGCCTCCGGATTCCGCCGGGTCAGCGCCTGGTACTCGTCGCCGCCGAGATGCCAGTAGCGGCCCGGGAAGAGTCCGGCGTACTCCCGCAGCAGTTCGTCGACGAGCCGGGCCGACGCCGGGTTCCCGATGTCGATCGCGCCCGGCACCACCCGTCCGGCGGAATCCCGCAGCCGCAGTTCGGGGTGCTCCTTCAGAACCGCGCCCAGATGGCCGGGCGAGTCGATCTCGGGGATCACCGTGATGTGCAGGGAGTCGGCGAGGGCCAGGATCCGCCGGACCTCCGCCTTGGTCAGCCGGTCGGCCGAGACCACCTCGGGGTGGCGGCCGGACTCGATCCGGAAGCCCTGGTCGTCGGAGAAGTGCAGGCCGAGCTGGTTGAGCTTGAGGTCCGCCATCTCGCGCAGCCGGTCCTCGATCCAGGCCGCCGAGAACGGCTTACGGGCGATGTCGATCATCAGGCCGCGCTGCGGGCGGGCGGGCCCGTCGGTGATCTCGCCCTCCGGGACGACACCCCCGGAGCGCAGGGCCTGCTTCACGGTCCGGGTGCCGTAGAAGACACCCGCCGGGTCGCGGCCGGTGATCAGGACCCGGTCGCCGCCGGTGCGGATGGTGTACGACTCCGGTCCGCTCGGCGCGCCGGTGCCGTCGGTGAGTTCGACGTCGCCGCGCCGGACGGGGTCCTCGCCCGCGTAGGGGATGCCCAGTTCCCGGGCGAGCAGCCGGGCCTCGTCGGCGAGGCGGGCCCGGCCGGGGGCGACGACGACCCGGGAGTCCGGGCCGGGTTTCCAGCCGGGGCCCCGGGCGGGGGTGTGGCGGGTCACGGCGGGGACGGTCGCGGGCGCGGTGGAGAGGGGGAGGGTGCTGTCCGGGTCGCTGGTCGGCGGAGGGAGCCGGGTCTTCGCGGGGGCGCTGGACCGGGAGGTCCCCGTACCCGCGTCCGTACCGGAGCCCGGGCCGGATTCCGTACCGCCGCCGGAACAGGCGGTGGCCGTGACGGCGGCGAGCAGCGCGAGAGCCGCGACGCGCCGGGCGCGGCGGCGTGACCGGAGAGCCGGGGCCGGGTTGGGTATGACCCGGGTGCGTATCACTCGTCCTCCTCCGGCCCGGTCGTCGCGTCCGAGGGCCCCGGGAGATCCGGGAGAACCGTCAGAGCCCGAAGGCGCGACCGTCGCCGTTCGTCCGCTCGGATGTCGGGCATCCGTTCCATCCCGTCCGTTCAGGAACGTCAAGATCTGCCCATCTTCCGTCCATCACATGGTCCGAAACCCTCCCGTCCGGGTGAAAATCGCGCATCCGTCGGACGTCCGCTCGTACACCTGGATAGCGTTGTGTCCCATTCGCCCCTCCCTCACCAGCTTTCCGCCGCCATCGCGGTCGTCCCCGATGTCCTCCGCACCGAGGAGCCCACGCTGTTCAGCGATTCCGAGACCGGGACCGGCCTGCCGGACGCCCTGCGGGGTCCGGCCGCCGCAGGGTTCGTCCTACCCTCGCAGGCCACCGCCAGTCCCCGGACCTCGGACGACGGACGTGCCCTCGGGCACCAGGGTGGGGCGGCGGGCGGCTCCCGGCCACCCGAGCGGGGCGGGGCCGTACGGCGGACCTCCCCGGGCGTGACCCGGCTGAACGAGGCTCCGCCGGAGGAGGCCTTGGCCGCGCTGCTCGCCTGCTGCGGCAGCGCCCGCTGGGCCGAGCGGGTGGCGGCGCACCGCCCGTACCCGGATACGGCCGCCCTGCTGGCCGCGGCGGACGAGGCGGCGTACGACCTGGCTCCCGGGGACGTCGCGGAGGCACTGGCCGACGAGTATCCGGCCGGGCCGCATCCGGAGGCGCCGCACGGCCCGCATGTGCTGATGGCGCTGGCGGCGGCCCAGGACGCGTACGAGGAAAAGTTCGGTCATACGTTCGTGATCTGCCTCGACGGCTACCGGCCGGACGAGCAGCTGGACCAGATCCTGTCGGACATCCGGCTGCGGCTGGCCCACGAGCCCGACCACGAACGGGAGGTCGCGGCCGAGCAGCTGCGGGGCGTGGCCCGGGGCAGGCTGCGGCAGCTCGCGGCGGGGCGGGCGGAGCCGTATCCCCCGCCGGGCGGGCTTTCGGGCGCGCCGGAACCTGCGGGCGCTGTGGCGCCTGTGACGCCTGTGAACCACGCCGAATCGGACCGGTGAGCCCGGCCGGACCCGCGTCACCCACGAGCCGGAGAGGCGTCGCGCGCCGTCAGGACCGGAATCGGGCAGGGTTCGGCGGGACCGGGTTTCCCGGTAGTCCGTCCGTGGCTCTTTGATTGCCGGTTTGATCACACCGGAGGACCCCGCGCGAACGAACCGACAAAGCGTCGCTACGATGGCCGGGGCCGGTGGACCGTACCCGGCCGGGCCAGACCGACAACCCAAGCCGGCAGGCCCCAGTCCCCGCTCCCGGAGGGTTCTTCCGTGCCGGCTGGAACGCTGTACCGCGGCCGGGAAGGAATGTGGTCCTGGGTGGCTCATCGAGTCACCGGCGTCCTCATCTTCTTCTTCCTGTTCGTCCACGTCCTGGACACCGCTCTCGTCCGCGTCTCCCCAGAGGACTACGACAAGGTCGTGGCCGTCTACAAGACGCCGATCGTCGCCCTGCTCGAATACGGCCTGGTGGCGGCCGTCCTCTTCCACGCGCTGAACGGCCTGCGGGTCATCGCCGTGGACTTCTGGTCCAAGGGGCCCCGCTACCAGAAGCAGATGCTCTGGACCGTGATGGGCATCTGGATCGTCCTGATGGCGGGTGCCCTGTACCCCGTCCTCGGCCACGCCGCACGCGAAGTCTTCGGAGGCTGACACCGCTATGTCCGCTGACACCTCTTCCGCGATCGGCCCCGTCGAGACCGGTCCTCAGTACGACGTCGACAACCCGGCGCCGGTGATCGAGCCCCCGCGCAAGCGGACCGGCCGCACCCCCCGCTCCACCCGCGGCAACTTCGAGATGGCCGCCTGGCTGTTCATGCGGCTCTCCGGTGTGGTGCTGGTCGTCCTGGTCATCGGCCACCTGATCATCCAGCTGGTGCTGGACGGCGGCGTCTCCAAGATCGGCTTCGCGTTCGTCGCGGGCCGCTGGGCGTCCCCGTTCTGGCAGGTCTGGGACCTGCTGATGCTCTGGCTCGCCATGCTGCACGGCGCCAACGGCCTGCGTACCGTGATCAACGACTACGCCGAGCGCCCGAACACGCGGCTGTGGCTCAAGGGCCTGCTGTACACCGCCACGGTGTTCACCATCCTGCTGGGCACGCTGGTGATCTTCACCTTCGACCCGAACATCCGCTAGAGCCGGGGCTGACGACACCTCATGAAGATCCACAAGTACGACACCGTCATCGTCGGCGCCGGTGGCGCGGGCATGCGCGCGGCCATCGAGGCCACCAAGCGCAGCCGCACGGCGGTACTGACCAAGCTCTACCCGACCCGCTCCCACACGGGCGCCGCGCAGGGCGGCATGGCCGCCGCGCTGGCGAACGTGGAGGAGGACAACTGGGAGTGGCACACCTTCGACACGGTCAAGGGCGGCGACTACCTGGTCGACCAGGACGCCGCCGAGATCCTGGCGAAGGAGGCCATCGACGCCGTCCTCGACCTGGAGAAGATGGGTCTGCCGTTCAACCGGACCCCGGACGGCACCATCGACCAGCGCCGCTTCGGCGGCCACTCGCGCAACCACGGCGAGGCCCCGGTCCGCCGGTCCTGCTACGCCGCGGACCGCACCGGTCATATGATCCTCCAGACGCTGTACCAGAACTGCGTCAAGGAGGGCGTGGAGTTCTTCAACGAGTTCTACGTCCTGGACCAGCTGATCACCGAGGTCGACGGGGTCAAGCGCTCCGCCGGTGTGGTGGCGTACGAGCTGGCCACCGGGGAGATCCACATCTTCCAGGCGAAGGCCGTCATCTACGCCTCCGGCGGCAACGGCAAGTTCTTCAAGGTGACCTCCAACGCGCACACCCTCACCGGTGACGGCCAGGCGGCCTGCTACCGGCGCGGGCTGCCGCTGGAGGACATGGAGTTCTTCCAGTTCCACCCGACGGGCATCTGGCGGATGGGCATCCTGCTCACCGAGGGCGCCCGCGGCGAGGGCGGCATCCTCCGCAACAAGGACGGTGAGCGCTTCATGGAGAAGTACGCGCCCGTCATGAAGGACCTCGCCTCCCGCGACGTGGTCTCCCGCTCCATCTACACGGAGATCCGCGAGGGCCGCGGCTGCGGTCCCGAGGGCGACCACGTCTACCTCGACCTGACGCATCTGCCGCCGGAGCAGCTGGACGCCAAGCTGCCCGACATCACCGAGTTCGCCCGGACCTACCTCGGTATCGAGCCCTACACGGACCCGATCCCGATCCAGCCGACCGCGCACTACGCCATGGGCGGCATCCCGACGAACGTCGAGGGCGAGGTGCTGGCCGACAACACCACCGTCGTCCCGGGCCTCTACGCCGCCGGCGAGGTCGCCTGTGTCTCCGTGCACGGCGCCAACCGGCTGGGCACCAACTCGCTGCTGGACATCAACGTCTTCGGCCGCCGCGCGGGCATCGCCGCCGCCGAGTACTCCGCCACCGCCGACTACGTCGAGCTGCCGGAGAACCCGGGCGCGCTGGTCGAGGCGATGGTGGAGGGGCTGCGCGAGTCCACGGGCAACGAGCGCGTGGCGGAGATCCGCCGCGAGCTGCAGGAGACCATGGACGCCAATGTGATGGTGTTCCGGACCGAGCAGACCATCAAGACGGCCGTCGAGAAGATCGCCGAGCTGCGCGAGCGCTACAAGAACGTGTCCGTCCAGGACAAGGGCAAGCGCTTCAACACGGATCTGCTGGAGGCCGTCGAGCTGGGCAACCTGCTGGAGCTGGCCGAGGTCATGGCCGTCTCCGCACTGGCCCGCAAGGAGTCCCGCGGCGGCCACTACCGCGAGGACTACCCCAACCGCGACGACGTCAACTTCATGCGCCACACCATGGCGTACCGCGAGGTCGGCGAGGACGGCTCCGAGACCGTCCGGCTCGACTACAAGCCGGTCGTCCAGACCCGCTACCAGCCGATGGAGCGTAAGTACTGATGGCTACCCCGACCATGGACAAGGTGGAGGCGGAGGCGGCGGCCTCGTCCCATCTGATCACCGTCACGTTCCGGATCCGCCGGTTCAACCCGGAGCTGTCCGAGCACGCGGTCTGGGAGGACTTCGAGTTCGAGATCGACCCCAAGGAGCGGGTCCTCGACGGCCTCCACAAGATCAAGTGGGACCTCGACGGAACGCTGACCTTCCGGCGGTCGTGCGCCCACGGCATCTGCGGCTCCGACGCGATGCGGATCAACGGCAAGAACAGGCTCGCCTGCAAGACGCTGATCAAGGACCTCAACCCGGCGAAGCCGATCACGATCGAGGCCATCAAGGGCCTGACGGTCCTCAAGGACCTGGTCGTGGACATGGAGCCGTTCTTCCAGGCGTACCGCGACGTGATGCCGTTCCTGATCACCAAGGGGAACGAGCCCACCCGCGAGCGCCGGCAGTCCGCCGAGGACCGCGAGCGGTTCGACGACACCACCAAGTGCATCCTCTGCGCGGCGTGCACCTCGTCGTGCCCGGTGTTCTGGAACGACGGGCAGTACTTCGGCCCGGCGGCGATCGTCAACGCCCACCGCTTCATCTTCGACTCGCGTGACGAGGCCGGGGAGCAGCGGCTGGAGATCCTCAACGACAAGGACGGCGTCTGGCGCTGCCGGACGACCTTCAACTGCACGGACGCCTGTCCGCGCGGGATCGAGGTCACCAAGGCGATCCAGGAAGTCAAGCGGGCGCTGATCACCCGCCGCTTCTGAGGCAGCCGTGCCTTGGTACGGCCACCGGGTTCCGGCAGCCGTACGACGGACGTACGACGGGTCTCGCGGCCACTTCGGTGGGCGCGGGGCCCGTTCGCCGTATCCGGGCGGAGGCGGGGGCGGGGGCGGGCACCCGGCCGGGTTCCGGCGGTGGTTCGGCGGATGGACTTCACCCCGGGGCGCGGCGACTGGCAGGATCGAGTTGTTTGCCGTGTCGAAGCAGTGGGAAGCGGGGAGCCCGACGATGACCCAGCCCGATCCGTTCCAGCAGCCGCCCCGGCCCTCCGGGCCGCCGTCCGGTCAGCCGGAGTACCAGTGGGGTCCGGACAGCGCGTCGGGTACGCCCGCGTACGGCCATCCGGCGCCCGGCTACGGCTATCCGGACCCGGCCGGGAACCACAGCCCGACCATGCCCGGCATGCCGGGGGCGCCGGGCCTGCCGGTGCCCGCCCAGCCGGCCACCGGCGGCGGGACGCCACTGGTGTCGATCGGGGACATCACGGTCCTGCCGGACACCATCATCACCCCGTCCGGGAACATGCCGCTGCGCGGCGCGGTCTGGAACGCCGTGGACATGTCCCGGACGGAGGAGAAGATCCCGGCCCATGCGATCGTGCTGGCGGTGATCTTCTTCTTCGCCTGTCTGCTGGGGCTGCTGTTCCTGCTGATGAAGGAGCGGAAGACCACCGGCTATGTCCAGGTCACCGTCACCAGCGGCGGCCGTCATCACGCGACGATGATCCCGGCCCGGGACGCCATGACCTTCCAGCAGGTCATGGGGCAGGTGAACTACGCCCGTTCGGTCAGCTCCATGTGACGACCCGGGCGGGCTGTGGCCGGGCGGGCGGGGCGGTGGCCGCGCCGCCCGCGCCGGGGGCCGTACGACCCGTCAGCGGGCCGTACGGCTCACCAAGCACCGGGACACCCGCGCGGACAGCCGTGCGACGCCTCAGCGGGCCGTTTCCGCGAGGTACTCCGTCAGCAGGGTGTTGATCTCCGCCGGGCGCTCCAGGCCCGGCAGATGGCCCGCCCACGGCAGCCGCAGGCGGCGGGCGGCGGGCAGCAGTGCCGTCAGCCGGTCCGCGGCCTCGCCGAACTCCGGCAGGTCGTGGTCGCCGGAGACCACCAGGGCGGGGACCGTGACCCCGGTGAGCCCGGCCGGGTCGTAGTCCCCCGCGCCGCTGTACTCGTCGGCTTCGGCGAGCTGGACCTCGTACGCCCGCAGCTGCATCCCGGCCACGGCGGCCAGTACCTTCTCGTCGGCCTCGGGCCCGAGGAACGTCCGCGCCGAGAGCGCCGCCGCCTCGTCCAGGTCGCCGTACTCGACGAGTCCGACCTCGCGCTCCTCGAAGGCCGTCATCTCGGCGCTGTCGGGGATGCCGGGGAGCCCGGCGCAGAGCAGTACGAGCCCGGCGACCCGGCCGGGGGCGCGCAGGGCGATCTCCAGGGCGGTCCGTCCGCCGTACGAGGCGCCGATCAGCACCGCCCGGTCCATTCCGGCGGAGTCCATCAGGGCCAGGACGTCATCGGCGTCGTTGTAGGGGCCGCTGCCGCAGGGCGTATCGCCGAAGCCGCGGAAGTCGCCCCGGAGGACGCGGTGTCCGGCCGCCGCGATCGCCTCGTACTGGGAGTCCCACATCCGGCGGTCGCAGACCGTGGAGTGCAGCAGAACGACGTCGTGTCCGGCGCCGGGTGTACCTGTCATGTCATTCGTCATCATCGCGGCGGACTCTACCCCGCGCGCCGGTCCGGTCTCGCGTCATTTTGACGACGGTCGGCGCCCCGGCCCCTCTCCTTCTCCCCTCGGCCGCCTCCCGCCCTGCCCCAAGTCGCTTCCCGGAAGCCCTCGTTCCGCGTTGAACATGTTCAAAAACAGGGCTACATTCCTGGTGTCGGTCTTTTGAACACGTTCAGAAAGGTCACGACATGGATCTCCACGTCGTCGGATATCTGGTCTATCTGCCGGTCAGCGTGGCGCTGACCATCTGGGTCGCCCGCACCCTCAGCCGCCACGGCCGGGTCTTCCTCTCCGATGTGACCCAGGGGGACGAGAAGCTCGCCGATGCCGTCAACCATCTGCTGGTCGTCGGCTTCTACCTGGTCAACCTGGGCTTCGTCGCCCTCTATCTGAAGATCGCCGGGACGGTCGCCGACACCCGCGAGCTGTTCGACGCGCTGTCGGTGAAGTTCGGGGTGGTACTGCTCGTCCTGGGTCTGCTGCATCTCACCAACGTCTACGTCCTCAACCGGTTCCGGCGGCGCGGCCTGGCGGACGAGTCGGTTCCGCCGGTGGCGCACGGCGGCTGGACCCCGCCCGCCGGTTGGACCCCGCCCGCGCCCCAGGGCACCCCGGACCCCCGATGACCACCGCCGGACACGACCGGGGCATCACCCTCCAGCGCGCCGGAAGGTGCCGGGGCGTACCGGTCCGGCGGCTCACGGTCCTCTACGACCCGGACTGCGGGCTCTGCTCCCATCTGCGGAACTGGCTCCTCCGCCAGCCCCAGTTGGTGCCGCTGGACCTGGTGCCCGCCGGGTCCGGCCGGGCCCGTGCCCTCCTCCCCGGCCTGGACCACTCGACCACCCTCCGGCGGATCACGGTCGTCGGCGACCGGGGCCAGGTCTACACGGACGACGCGGCGTTCCTGGTCTGCCTCTGGGCGCTGGCCGGACACCGCGCGACCGCCCGTCGGCTGGCGACCCCCGCCGGGCGGCCGTTCGTCCGGGCCGCCGTACTCGCCGCCTCGGCGTACCGGGCCTCGACCGGCGCCTCCGCCCGCGAGGTGCCCCCGGGCGGGCCGCCCTGTGACGACCGGTGCGCGCCGCCCGGTTAGGCTCGGGCAGCGTGACCGACCGGACCAACGACGCCAGCGTCAGCGTCGCACGAGCGCCCAAGAGCGAGCAGACCCGCACCCTGATCCTCGAAACCGCGTTGCGGCTCTTCCAGGAACGCGGCTACGACCGGACCACGATGCGGGCCATCGCCAAGGAGGCGGGGGTCTCGGTGGGGAACGCGTACTACTACTTCGCCTCCAAGGACCATCTCGTCCAGGGCTTCTACGACCGGATCGGCGCCGAACACCGGGCGGCCGTACAGCCCCTGCTGGAGCGGGAGACCGATCTGGCGGCCCGGCTCTCCGGAGTGCTCAACGCCTGGCTCGACGTCGCGGAGCCGTACCACGAGTTCGCGGCCCAGTTCTTCAAGAACGCGGCCGATCCGGAGAGCCCGCTCAGCCCCTTCTCGGTCGAGTCGGAGCCCGCGCGGGAGGCCGCCGTCGCCATCCACCGGGAGGTGCTGGCGGGTTCGCGGACGAAGGTCCCGGCGGAGCTGCGGGACACCCTGCCGGAGATGATGTGGCTGGCGCAGATGGGCATGGTGCTGGCCTGGATCTTCGACCGGTCCGAAGGGCACGAGCGGGCCCGGCGGCTGGCGGACCAGGGGGCGCGGCTCACGGCGAAGGGCATCGTCCTGGCCCGGTTCAAGGTGCTGCGGACGCTCGTGGCCGACGTCCACGAGCTGCTGACGGACCTGCTGCCGGGGATGGCCCAGAGCGCGGCGGACCGGCGGACCACCGCCGACGCCGTCGCCGCACGGAAGAAGTCCGTACGGAGGAAGAAGGCTTCCTCCGCGGGGTCCGCTTCCGGGGCGGACGAACGGGGCGAAGCGGCCGGGAGCGGTCCGGCGGGGCCGGGCGTCTCCGGCTGACGGCCCCTTCCCGCCCCTCGGAAGCGGACCCCGTCACGCCTCCGGGGACGCCAGCTGGACCATGGTGATATCGGAGTCGGCGCCCACCCGGACCGGCGGCCCCCAGGCGCCCGCGCCCCGGGTGACGTACAGCTGGGTGTCCCCGTACCGCTCCAGGCCCGCGACCGTCGGATTGGCCAGGGCCGCCAGATACTCCCCCGGCCAGAGCTGGCCGCCGTGGGTGTGGCCGGAGAGCTGGAGGTCCACGCCGTGCTTCCGCGCGTCGTGGACGACGACGGGCTGATGGGCCAGGAGTACGGCGGTACGGCCGCGATCGCGGTCGCCGAGCGCCTTCTCGAAGTCGGGCCCCTTGCCCTCGCTCTCGCCCGCCAGATCGTCCACCCCGGCGAGGTCGAAGCCCGCCGCGATCTCCACCCGCTCGTTCTCCAGCGGCCGCAGGCCCAGCTCGCGGACATGGTCCACCCACTGCTGCGCGCCGGAGAAGTACTCGTGGTTGCCGGTGACGAAGAACGAGCCGTGGCGCGCCTCCAGACCGGTCAGCGGCTCGGCGGCCGGGCCGAGGTCCTCGACGTTCCCGTCGACCATGTCGCCGACGATGGCGATCAGATCGGGATTGGCCCGGTTGATGGTGTCGACGATCCGCTGGGTATGGGCCCGGCCCAGGATCGGACCGAGGTGGATATCGCTGACCACGGCGATCCGGAAACCATGGGCCGACCTGGGGAGTTTGGCCAGCGGGACGGTGACCCGCTTGAGGCTCGGTCCGTTGAGTACGCCGTACGTGCCGAAGCCGACGGTTCCCACAGCGGCGGCGGCCGCTCCCCCGCCGACCACCCGGGAGACGAACATGCGCCGCGACACGCCGCCGCCGGGCCGCACCGAGGGCTCCGGCCCCGAGGGGGCGGGCGCGGTGGCCACGGGCGCGGCCTCCGGCTCGGTGGCGGTGGCGGTGGCGGCGGTGACAGGGGCAGGGGCGGGCTCGGCTGCCGGGACCGACGCCGGTTCGGTGGCCATCGGCGCCGGGGAGTCGGCGAGCACCGTGACGGTCCCCGCGCGGGCGTCGCGCCGGGCGGCGAGCCTCAGCCAGCCGAACCGTATGACCTCACCCGCCACCAGGAACAGCACCAGATACAGCAGGACCGCCAGCCACAGGAACCCCGGCCAGGCGAGGACCTGCTGGAGCTCGAACGGCACCCCCGAGCGGGCCGAGAACTGGGCCCCGACGGAGATCAGCGGCAGTACGGTCAGCACCACCGCGCCGATCCGGCGCGCCTTCCGGCTGGTGGTCAGATCGCGGACGAGTCTCCGCCATACGTACCAGTGCGCCGCCGCGAGCAGTGCGATCACCGCGACCACCGCGAGCAGGACGACCACGATCACAGACCGCTCCCTCGTTCTCCGTGCGCTGCCGGGGAACCCGGTCCGATCCGGGGCCCTCCGGGCATCTCAACGCGTCAGCCGCGCCGCTCGTGCCCGGATCCGGAGTCAGGCTCCGCTCGGGCCGCCGGAACCATGATCCACCCCGGCGGTTGTCACCGCGTCCTGATCCCGTCGCAGCGCCCTGACGCTCCGGAACCCGATGACGCCGATGACCGTCCCCAGAAGAAACGACACGACGGCGAGCACCAGATGGACCCAGAAGTAGCCGGTGGGGTCACCGGCTTCGTCGAAGGCGAGTCCGCTGCCGTCCTTCCAGAGATTCCGGACGAAAGATATCCAGATGAACCAGCTCCACGCCCCGAAGGCGAGCAGGAACCAGGAGACGGGGCGGCTGAGCTTCATGGGACCAGTATCCGGACGGCGGGAGGGTGCGGGCAGCCGGGGTCGGACGCGCCCGGACCGGCCGCCGTCTCGGCGACTCGCCGACCCGACAAGCATATTTTCCTCTCCGACAGGTAATTTCTGGTCCGTGCCTGTTCTGAAGAAGACGGCCCTGACGGCCGCCGCCGCGTCGCTGCTGCCCGCGTTCGCCGCCTCCCCCGCGTTCGCGTCGGCCCGCGAGGGCGCCACCGCCGCCGCGCCGGACAGGACGGTCACCCGGGTCACCGCGCCCGCCACCCCGGGCCCCTCCACCACGCCTTCGGCCTCGGCCTCCACCTCGCCTCCGGCGGACGACGGCAAGCCGGGCGCGCCCGCCCGCAAGCAGCCCGCGCCCCCGGCCACGATGTCCACGGTCGGCGGCGCGCGGCTGGGGCTGCCCGGGACCCAGGTGAAGCTGGGAGCCGGCGCGCCCGTACTGCCGTCGGCCCTCAGCGCCCGGTCGTGGATCGTCGCCGACGCGGAGACCGGCGACGTCCTCGCCTCGCACAACGCGCACTGGCGGCTGCCGCCCGCCTCCACGATGAAGATGCTCTTCGCGGACACCCTGCTGCCCGAGCTGCCCAAGACGGACACCCACAAAGTGAGCTGGCAGGACACGGAGGGCGTGGGGCCCGGCAGCAGCGCCGTGGGCGTGAAGGAGGGGCTGACGTACACCGCCCACGATCTGTGGAACGGGGTCTTCCTGGTCTCCGGGAACGACGCGGTCCACGTCCTCGCGGCGATGAACGGCGGGATCGCCAAGACCGTCCAGGACATGCAGGCGCACGCGGAGGAGCTGCAGGCGCTGGACACCCAGGTCGTGTCGCCGGACGGGTACGACGCGCCGGGCCAGGTCTCGTCCGCGTACGACCTCACCCTGATCGCCCGCAGCGGCCTCCAGAAGAAGGACTTCCGGGACTACGCGGCCACGGCGAAGGCGAAGTTCCCGGGCAAGATGGTGGACGGCAAGCGGGAGAGCTTCGAGATCGTCAATACGAACCGGCTGATCACCGGGGACGGGGTGGCGCCCTATCCGGGGATCGCGGGCGTCAAGAACGGCAATACGACCCAGGCCGGGGCCACCTTCACCGGGGTCGCCGAACGCAACGGCAAGGTCCTCCTGGTGACCGTGATGAATCCGGACTCCGGCGAGCGGCAGGCCGTCTACAAGGAGACCGCTCGCCTGTTCGACTGGGGCTTCGCGGCGGCGGGCAAGGTCACCCCGGTGGGCGAACTGGTCGCGCCCCGTTCGGCGACGCCGCCGGTGGGCGCGGGCCCGGACAAGCACTCCGCCCAGACGGACCGGACGAAGAAGGCGTCCGCCGGGCAGGGGCAGGCGTCGTCGGGCGGGGTGGGGACGGCCCTGGCGATCGCGGGCGGTGTGCTGGTGGCCCTCGCGGCCGGGGTGTTCCTGGTCAACCGCCGCTGGCCGAGGCGCCGGGCCTGATCCGGGGCCGTACGGCTCCGGTCCCGTACGGGGCAGGAGTCGTACGGGACCGGAGCCGTACGGGACCGGAGCCGTACGGCTGTCCGGCGGGCGGCCTCAGGTCCGTTCGCCGGTCGGTCCGGTCGGCTTCCGTCCGTCGCCGGCGTCTGATTCCGGTTCCGTTTCTGAGTCCGGTTCCGGTTCCGTATCCTCATCGGCCGCCTCGCCCGGCTCCCGCGTCGCCGTCCAGGCCGCGCAGAACAGCAGCAGCTTCGCGGTCAGATTGATCCAGAGCAGCAGGGCGACCGGGACGCCGAACGCCCCGTACAGACTCCGCCCCGCGACCTCCCGGATATATCCGCCGATCAGCAGCTTCAGCGCCTCGAAGCCGACGGCGCCGATCAGTCCCGCGACCACCAGCCGCCGGCGCGGCGGATGCACCCCCGGCAGCAGCGTCAGCAGATAGAGCAGGATCAGGAAGTCGGCGGCGACGGCGATCACGATCGCCACGACCCGGAGCGCCACACCGGATCCGCCGCCGTCGAGGCCGAAGCGGTCCGCCGTCCACCCCACCGCCGTCGAGCCGATCGCCGAGGCCGCGAAGGACGCCAGGGCGGTGGCCCCGAGCCCCAGCAGGATCGCCGTGTCCCACCCCTTGCGGACGAACGGATTGCCCTGGTCGAGATCGTCGAGCCCCCACACGGCCCGCAGGCAGTCCCTTATCGACCCCACCCAGCCGACCCCGGTGATCAGCAGCAGGGCGCCCGAGACCAGCCCCACGGTCCCCGCGTTGGCGGCCAGGGCCCCGACGTCCAGCTGGTCCGAGATGCCGGGCACCTGGTCGCCGATCCGCTCCTCCAGGCGGCTCAGCCGGTCCTTGCTGAGCAGCGCCGCGCCGACCGCGACCGCCAGGCTGATCAACGGGAACATCGCGAGGAAGCTGAGGAAGGTGATGGCGGCGGCGAGCCGCGTCCAGTGCACCCGCTCCAGCGTCTCGTAGGTGTGCCAGGGGTGCGTCCGCGTCAGCCGGACGACCCACGGTCCGACGACGGGAAGCCTGCTCAACCAGTCCATGGGCTACGCCTACCCCTCCGTCCGCCGTCAACCTCCCGACCCGCCGGCTCGTCCGGTCCGCCCGTCCCGGTGTCGACGGCACCCCGGGCCGCCCCGGCGCGCCGGGCTCTCACAGTCCGGCGACCGCCAGCCCGTACATCGCCGCCCACACCACACCGATGACGGCCAGCGCCCGGTCGCCCAGGACGACGTCCTCGGGCGCCCCGGCCGCGCCCCGGTCGGCGAAGACCGCGTACCGCAGCACCGCCAGGATGAAGGCGATCACCGAGAGCTGGCGCCAGGGCAGCAGGGCCGTTCCGGTGGCCGTACCGCCGCCTTCCAGGGCCCAGAGGCAGTAGCCCAGGACGGCGACCCCGGCCGCGAGCTGCCAGACGAACCGCAGATAGCCGGTGGTGTACTCGCCGAGCAGCGCACGGGTCGCGCCCCGGCCGCCGTCCGCGTCCGCCATCCGTACGGCCTCCGAGTAGCGCTTGGCCGCGACCATGAAGAGGGCCCCGAAGCCGGTGGTGATCAGAAACCACCGGGAGAGGGGGATGGCGAGCGCCACCCCGCCGATCATCGCCCGCATCAGGAAACCGGTGGTGACCACGGCCATGTCGACGACCAGGACATGCTTCAGCCGAACGCAATAGGCGAGTTGCATCACCAGATACGCGCAGATCAGCGCGCCGGTCATGGCGTTGCAGAGCGCGAGGGCGCCGGTGACGGCGAGGACGGCGAGCAGCGCGCCGGTGGCGTGGGCGAGGGGGACGGGGACGGTCCCGGCGGCGACCGGACGGTGGCGCTTCTCCGGGTGGGCCCGGTCGGCCTCGGCGTCGCGGGCGTCGTTGATCAGATAGACGGCCGCGGCGGCGGCCGTGAAGAGGACGAAGACGACGGCCAGCCGGGCCGCGTTGCGGGGGTCGTCCAGTTCACCGGCGGCGGCGGGCGCGGCGGCGACCAGGACGTTCTTCACCCATTGGCGGGGGCGGGTGGTCCGGACGAGACCGGTCAGTACGGCGGCGGCGCCGCGGATGCCCGTACCGCGTACGGGGGCGGTGGGGGCGGGGACCTTCGCGCCGTTTCCGGCTCCGCTTCCGTTTCCGGTGTCGTCGGCGGTTCCGCTTCCGTCTTCGGGCCGTTCGCGCCGGTCCAGCAGGACGAACCGGTGTTCGGTGGTCACTGGGGCCTCCCGGGGCGGGTGAGGGCCGTACGGATACCGGGTGCGCGGCCGGCCGCCGCCCTGGCCGTGAGGCCGCCGATGAGGGCACCGGCGACCACATCGCTCGGATAGTGGACCCCGGCCACGACTCGGGAGACGCACATCGCGGCGGCGACGACGGCCGGAGCCGTGCCGGGCCCCGGGGTCCCGGATCCGGGGCGCAGCGCGCCGAAGGCGAACGCGGCGGCAGTGGCGGAAGCGGCGTGGCAGCTGGGGAAGGAGTGGCGTCCGGCGGTACGGACGAGGGCGCCGCGCCCTTCGTACGCAGGCGGCCTCGGGCGGCGTACCACCTGCTTGACGGCCATCCCCGCGAGATGGGCGCCCACGACGACGGCGGTGGCCCGCAGCCAGGCCGGGCGGCGGGCGGGGTCGACGGCGGCACCGGTGAGCCCGGCGGCGAGCCAGAGCGCCGCGTGCTCCCCGGCGTGGGAGAGGGCCCGGGCGGCCGAGGCGACGGCCGGACGGTCACCGCCCGCCCGCAGCAGGGCGAGCACCCGGAGGTCGAGCGACCGGAGGTAGGGGGCGCGCGGGCCGGGACCTCGACGTGCGGCCCCCGGGGCCGCGGTACCGGACCGGTCCCGACCGGGCGTACCGGACCCGGGTGGGGGCGGCGCCTCCGTAGCCGTACCGCCTTCCCTGTGTCCCACGCTCCACCGCCCCTTCCCGGCACCGTCCGTCGCCGATTCGCCCCGTGCGCCCCATCGGCTTCATGAGCCGCGGCGGGCACGGGGGACTCTTCTGGCCCGTACGCCGACTTTCACGTCACGATCGGATGACACTCCTTTAATCACCCGTTTCGGCGAGTCCCCGAGGTACTCCAAAAATGTGGGCATAAGCGGCGATACCGTCACGAGTATGGCTGCCGACATCCGTACCACCCCGCTCGCCGACGCCGACGACCCGTTCGTGTCCGTCACGGGCTGGGGCCGTACCGCGTCCACGACGGCATACGTCCGCCGCCCCCGGACCCCGGAACAGACCGCGGCGGCCGTACGGGAGTGGGGCGCGCGCGGCGGGATCCCCCGGGGGCTCGGCCGGGCCTACGGCGACGCGGCGCAGAACGCGGGCGGCTGCGTCCTCGACATGACGGGCCTCGACCGGATCCACTCGATCGACGCGACCGCCGGCACGGTCGTCTGCGACGCCGGGGTCAGCCTGCACCGGCTGATGGAGGTACTGCTGCCACTGGGCTGGTTCGTCCCGGTCTCCCCCGGCACCCGCTACGTCACCGTCGGCGGGGCGGTCGGCGCCGATATCCACGGGAAGAACCACCACGTCAGCGGCGGGTTCACCCGGCATGTCGACGCCTTCGACCTGCTCACGGCGGACGGCACCGTACGGACCGTGACACCGGGCACCGAACTCTTCGACGCCACGGCGGGCGGAATGGGCCTGACGGGTGTGGTGCTGACCGCCGCCGTACGGCTGCACCGCGTGGAGAGCTCGTACATGCTGGTCGACACCGAGCGCGCCACCGACCTGGACGACGCGCTCGCCCGGCTCTCCGCCGACGGCGAGCGGCACCGCTACTCCGTCGCCTGGATCGATCTGCTGGCGCGCGGCCGGGCCACCGGGCGCTCCGTACTCACCCGGGGGGAGCACGCGCCGCTCGACGCGCTCCCCGCCCGCGCCCTGCGCGCCCCCCTCGCCTTCCGCCCCGGCGGACTGCCCGCCGCCCCCGCCGCCGTACCGCCCGGGCTGCTCAACCGGGCCACGGTCGGACTCTTCAACGAACTCTGGTACCGGACCTCGCCCCGGGCCGCCACCGGCCGGATCCAGCGGCTCAGCTCCTTCTTCCATCCGCTGGACGGGGTGCCCCACTGGAACCGGATCTACGGCCGGAACGGATTCGTCCAGTACCAGTTCGTGGTCGGCCACGGCCAGGAGGAGACACTGCGCCGGGTCGTCCGGCGGATCTCCCGGCGCCGCTGCCCCTCCTTCCTCGCGGTACTGAAGCGGTTCGGGGCGGGCGACCCGGGCTGGCTGTCGTTCCCGGTGCCCGGCTGGACCCTGGCGCTGGACATCCCGGCGGGCCTGCCCGGACTGGGGTCGTTCCTGGACGGACTGGACGAGGAAGTGGTGGCCGCGGGGGGCCGGGTCTATCTGGCCAAGGACTCCCGGCTCAGGCCCGAGCTGCTGGCCGCGATGTACCCGAGGCTCGACGACTTCCGCGAACTGCGGGCCCGTACCGGCGCCGACCGGGTCTTCACCTCCGACCTGGCCCGCCGGCTCGCCCTCTGACTCTGACCGCCCTCTCTGACCGCCCTCTCTGACCGCGTTCTGTTCCGTTCTGTTCCGTTCTGTTCCGTGAAGGAGTACCCCGGTGAAAGACGCCTTCGGCGCCCCGCAGTCCCTGCTCGTCCTCGGCGGCACCTCCGAGATCGGGCTCGCCGTCGCCCGGCGGATGATCGCCCGCCGGACCCGGACCGTCTGGCTCGCGGGCCGTCCCTCACCCGAGCTGGACACCGCGGCGGACGGGCTGCGCGCCCTCGGCGCCGAGGTCCGTACGGTCCCCTTCGACGCGCTCGACCCGGCCGCGCACGAGGAGGTCCTCGGCAAGGTGTTCGCGGAGGGGGACCTCGATCTGGTGCTGCTCGCCTTCGGGGTACTCGGCGACCAGGCCAACGACGAGGGCGACCCGGCCGCCGCCGTCCGCGTCGCCCAGACCAACTACACGGGCGCCGTCTCCGCCGGTCTGGTCTGCGCCACGGCCCTGCAGAACCAGGGGCACGGGTCGCTGGTGGTGCTCTCGTCGGTCGCCGGGGAGCGCGCCCGCCGGAGCAACTTCATCTACGGCTCCAGCAAGGCCGGGCTCGACGCCTTCGCCCAGGGCCTCGGGGACGCGCTGCACGGGACCGGGGCGCGGGTGATGGTGGTCAGGCCCGGGTTCGTCCGGACCAGGATGACCTCGGGGCTGCCGGACGTACCGCTGGCGACCACGCCCGAGGCGGTCGCGCTCGCCGTGGAGCAGGGGCTGCGGCGGGGATCGGACGTGGTGTGGGTGCCGGGGGCGCTGCGGATGGTGATGGCGGCGCTGCGGCACGTACCGCGACCGCTGTTCCGGAGGCTCCCGGTCTGACCGGTCCGACCGTTCCGAGCCGTCGCCGTCAGCCGTCAGGTGGTGCGGGCGGGGTCGGCGGATTCCGGGCGCTCGGCGCGTTCTTCGACGGGGGCGGCCTGGGCCGGTACGGCGCCGAGTCCGCCGCCGAAGGCGTACGCCCGCAGCTTCCGCCAGACCCCGTCCGCGCCCTGCTCGTACAGGGCGAAGGAATCGCAGGTCCAGGACGCCTCGAAGGCGGCCAGCTCCTCGTAGGCCCGGTCCATCGCCGCGTCGTCGATGGCGTGGGCGATCGTGACATGCGGGTGGTACGGGAACTGCAGCTCACGGGCGAGCGGACCGGAACCGCCCCTGACCCGCTCCTGGAGCCGGGCGCAGGCGGCGCCGCCCGCGACGACCTTGACGAAGACGACCGGGGAGACCGGGCGGAACGTTCCCGTACCGGCGAGCCGCATCACGAACGGCCTGCCCACCGCCGCGACCTCGCGCAGATACGCGTCCACGGACGGCAGCGCCACGCGGTCGACCTCGGTGGGCGGCAGCAGGGTGACATGGGTGGGAATGCAGTGCGCGACGGGGTCCCCGAAGCCCGCACGCCGCTCCTGGAGGAAGCTGCCGTGAGGCTCCGGGACCGCGATCGAAACGCCGAGCGTTACGGTCCCCACGTCTTTCTCCCGTCCATCGCGTCGTGACTGCCGCCGGCAGCCGCTGTCTGATTCGTACTGCGTCATCATGCGTCCGGTGGTGCGGTGCGTTCTCACGGCGGGCCGTCCGCCGCCAGTGTGGCCGGTGGGCGGCGGATCGGCCAGAGACGCAGAACACACCGTCAATTGGTCCGAACGGGCCACGAAAGCGGCCCGTACCTGCTGGGCACCGCGGCCCGCCACGCTCCGTCCCGTACCGCCCGAAACGGACCTCTGCCGGGCCCGGGGCGGCCCCGGAACAGGCACCGGGAGCCGGAACCCGGCCCCGGGCGACCGCCCCGGGCGGCGGCCGTCAGTGCTTGGCGGGCAGGAAACCGACCCGGTCGTACGCCGTCGCCAGCGTCTCGGCCGCGACCGCGCGGGCCTTCTCCGCGCCCTTGGCGAGGATCGAGTCCAGCGTCTCCGGATCGTCCAGATATGCCTGGGTGCGCTCCCGGAAGGGCGTGACGAACCCCACGACGACCTCGGCGAGGTCCGTCTTCAGCGCGCCGTACATCCGGCCCTCGTACTCCTTCACCAGCTCGGGGATCGAGCGTCCGGTGAGGGTGGCGTAGATCGTCAGCAGATTGCTGATCCCGGCCTTCTCCACCGGGTCGTAGGAGACGACCGTCCCGGTGTCGGTGACCGCGCTCTTGATCTTCTTCGCGGTCGCCTTGGGCTCGTCGAGCAGATTGACCAGGCCCTTGGGCGTGGAGGCCGACTTGCTCATCTTGATCGCCGGGTCCTGGAGGTCGTAGATCTTGGCGACCTCCTTGACGATGTGCGGCGCGGGGATGGTGAAGGTGTCGCCGAACCGGGTGTTGAAACGCTCGGCGAGATCGCGGGTCAGCTCGATGTGCTGGCGCTGGTCCTCACCGACCGGGACGGAGTCCGCCTGATAGAGGAGGATGTCCGCGACCTGAAGGACGGGGTAGGTGAAGAGACCGACCGTGGCCCGGTCCGCACCCTGCTTGGCGGACTTGTCCTTGAACTGGGTCATCCGCGACGCCTCGCCGAAGCCCGTCAGGCAGTTCATCACCCAGCCGAGCTGGGCGTGCTCCGGAACGTGACTCTGGACGAAGAGGGTGCAGCGATCCGGGTCGAGACCGGCCGCGAGGAGCTGGGCCACCGCGAGACGGGTATTGGCACGCAGCTCGGCGGGGTCCTGCGGAACGGTGATCGCATGCAGGTCGACGACCATGTAGAAGGCGTCGTGGGTCTCTTGCAGCGCCACGTACTGGCGGATCGCCCCGAGATAGTTCCCGAGGTGGAACGAGCCCGCGGTGGGCTGGATCCCGGACAGGGCGCGAGGTCGGACGGATGCCATGGGCGTCATTCTCTCAGGTGCCGGACCGGGCTCGGGCCGCCGGTGGAGAAAAGCCGGGACGGTGCCGGGCGGAGGCTCGTGACCGGGCCCGCGGGCCCTTCCGGGGGCTGTGGGAGCAGGGCCCGGACCCGGGCGGGTCCGGGCCCGGGGGTGGCGGGTCAGGTGGGGAGGCCCGGGGCGGGGTTGGCGGACATCAGGGCGGCGACCTCCGCGCGGATCCTGGTGAGGGTGTCCTCGTCGCCCGCGCGGGCGGCGGTCACCGCGCGGTCGATCCAGTCGGCGACCGTCGGCATGTGGTCGACGGTCAGCCCGCGGGAGGTGAGGGACGGGGTGCCGAGGCGGATGCCGGAGGGGTCGAAGGGCTTCCTGGGGTCGTAGGGGACGGTGTTGTAGTTGACGACGATTCCGGCCCGGTCGAGGGCCTTCGCGGCGATCTTGCCGGGGACGTCGCGGCCGGTCAGGTCCATCAGGATCAGATGGTTGTCGGTACCGCCGGAGACCAGGTCGAAGCCCTTGGCGAGCAGGGCGTCCGCGAGGGCGCGGGCATTGGCGACGACGGCGTGGGCGTAGGTACGGAAGGAGGGCTGGGCGGCCTCGTGGAGTGCGACGGCGATCGCGGCGGTGGTCTGGTTGTGGGGGCCGCCCTGGAGACCGGGGAAGACTGCCTTGTCGATGGCCTTGGCGTGTTCCTCGCGGGACATCAGCATCGCCCCGCGCGGGCCCCTGAGGGTCTTGTGGGTGGTCGTGGAGACCACATCGGCGTGGGGTACGGGCGAGGGGTGGGCGCCACCGGCGATCAGCCCGGCGATATGGGCGACATCGGCGACCAGGACCGCGCCGGACTCCCGGGCGATCTCGGCGAAGGCCGCGAAGTCGATGGTCCTGGGGAGGGCCGTACCACCACAGAAGATGATCTTCGGCCGCTCCTTGAGGGCGATCTCGCGGACCTCGTCGAAGTCGATCAGACCGGTGTCCGCGCGGACGCCGTACCGGACGCCGTTGAACCAGCTGCCGGTCGCGGAGACGCCCCAGCCGTGGGTGAGATGGCCGCCCATCGGCAGGGCCATGCCCATCACGGTGTCGCCGGGCCGCGCGAAGGCCAGATAGACGGCGAGATTGGCCGGTGAGCCGGAGTAGGGCTGGACATTGGCGTGCTCGACGCCGAAGAGCGCCTTGGCCCGGGCCACGGCCAGCCGTTCGACCTGGTCGATGACCTGCTGGCCCTCGTAGTAGCGACGGCCCGGATAGCCCTCGCTGTACTTGTTCTGGAGAACCGTGCCGGAGGCTTCCAGCACGGCGTGGGAGACATAGTTCTCGCTGGGGATCATCCGCAGCGTCTCGGCCTGGAGCCGCTCCTCGTCGGCGACGAGCCCGGCGATCTCGGGATCGGCGGCGGCGAGTGCGGGATGGGGCAGGGGAAGAGTCATGGCGTCCTCCGGGCTCGGGCTCTCACGAGTGGTCCGGGGTACCCAGGCGGGCGGCACCGCGTGTGCTCCTGCGCGCACGGCTTCCTCGGGGTGATCTCCCCGTACGCCAGTCGCCGCGCGTACCGCCACCCTATGCCAAGGGGATACGGCGGCGGGGTGTTCCGTGCCGTGCCGGGACCGCCCGCGCGCGAACCCGCCGGGCCGCTCCGGGACCGTACGGCGCGACCCGCCCCGGCGCGGAGGTTTCCCGGTCCGGCCGGCGAGTGACCATAGGAACAGGGGCGGCGATCCCGCCCCACCGGAAGGACCGTCCGGCTCGCCCTGAGAACGGAGACCCCGTGACTGCTTCGGAGCACGCCATCGCCACCGCGGAGGCGTACAGCGCGCACAACTACCACCCCCTGCCCGTCGTCGTGGCGACGGCCGAGGGCTCCTGGATGACCGATGTCGAGGGCCGCCGCTATCTCGATCTGCTCGCCGGTTACTCGGCCCTCAACTTCGGCCACGGCAACCGCAGGCTGATCGCGGCGGCCAAGGCCCAGCTGGAGCGGGTCACCCTCACCTCCCGGGCGTTCCACCACGACCGGTTCGCCGACTTCTGTACCGGGGTCGCCGAGCTGTGCGGCATGGAGATGGTGCTGCCGATGAACACCGGCGCGGAGGCCGTGGAGACGGCGGTGAAGACCGCCCGCAAATGGGGCTACCGGATCAAGGGCGTCCCCGACAACATGGCGAAGATCGTGGTGGCCGGGAACAACTTCCACGGCCGGACCACCACGGTGATCAGCTTCTCGACGGACCCCGAGGCCCGGGCGGACTACGGTCCGTACACCCCCGGCTTCGAGATCGTGCCGTACGGGGACCTGACGGCGATGGAGGCCGCCCTCACCGAGAACACCGTCGCCGTGCTGCTGGAGCCGATCCAGGGCGAGGCCGGAGTCCTGGTCCCGCCGCCGGGCTATCTCCCGGCGGTCCGCAGGCTGACCCGCGAACGGAACGTCCTCTTCATGGCCGACGAGATCCAGTCCGGCCTCGGCCGGACCGGCCGGACCTTCGCCTGTGAGCACGAGGACGTCGTCCCCGATGTGTACATCCTCGGCAAAGCGCTCGGCGGCGGGATCGTCCCGGTGTCGGCGGTGGTGTCGTCCCGGGAGGTGCTCGGGGTGTTCCGGCCCGGTGAGCACGGATCGACCTTCGGCGGGAATCCGCTGGCCTGCGCGGTGGCGCTGGAGGTGGTCGACATGCTCCGCACCGGCGAGTACCAGCAGCGGGCGGCCGAGCTGGGCGAGCATCTCCACCGCGAGCTGGGGGCGCTCACCGGCGGCGACGCCGTGGAGGCGGTCCGGGGCCGGGGGCTCTGGGCGGGCGTCGACATCTCCCCCGCGTACGGCACCGGCCGGGCGATCTCCGAGCGGATGATGGAACGCGGGGTACTGGTGAAGGACACCCACGGCTCGACGATCCGGTTCGCCCCGCCGCTGGTGATCACCAAGGAGGATCTGGACTGGGGGCTGGACCAGCTGCGGGCGGTCCTCGCGGGGTAGACCTCGACCCGGAGTCCCCGCCCGGAGGGACCGGGACGAGCCGGGCCCCGGGTGCCGCCGGGAACGGGCCGGGGTGGGGTGGGGGCTCGGACACGGTCCGAACCCGGCCGGTTCCGTTCGGGCGCGGCGGGAGGGCCCGGCACTAGATTCCTCCGTATGACGACATCCAGCGGAAGTCAGGACGAGTCGGCCACCGCCCCGGCGGCGGAACGGGCCCCCGACCGGTTACCCGAGCACACCCCCCGGATCGATCTCGGCGCCCTCGACCCGGGCGTCCACCGGGCGATGAACCAGCTGGACCGGGCCGTCCACAAGGTGGTCGACCCGGTTCTGCACGAGCTGGTGAAGATCCGGGCCTCACAGATCAACCACTGCGCGTTCTGTATCGATATGCACACCAAGGACGCGCTGGCGGCGGGCGAGACCGTGGAGCGGATCGTCCAGCTCTCGGCCTGGCGGGAATCGCGCCACTTCTACTCGGCGAAGGAGGTCGCCGCCCTCGATCTCACCGAGGCGATCACGGTCCCGACGGACGGTTTCGTCCCGGACGACGTCGTGGAGCGGGCGGCCAAGGAGTTCGAGCCCGCCGAGCTGACCGGGGTGATCGCGGCGATCAATCTCATCAACGTATGGAACCGGCTCGCCCTCACCGCCCGGATGGTGCCCGGCCACTACGAGCCGGGGATGTTCCCGTTCCCGGTCAGCGGGGACTGAGCCGTACGGCTCCGGGACTCAGGTGTACGGGCCCGGCCCGCCGTACTCCTCTGTCCCGCGCTTCTCGGGCCCCGTCCTCCGCCGAACGCGGGCGGCGGAGGACGGGCCCGCCGAGTCGGTCACGGTCGGCTCCCGGCCGGCGAATAGCCGGGAGGGCCGCGGTCCTCCCCGGTGAACAGGGGCACCCGTTCAGAGCTCGAATCTACGGGCCCCGGCCGCCCGTGAATTGACTATCCGCGCAGACTTCATTGACATTCCCCGCACAGTTCCGGTAATTGCACCGCGCCCGGGTTTCCCGACACCCCCTCGGCTGTCCGCCGACCCCGGCTGCCGACTGCCGTCCGGGCAGGCAAAAACCCGGCGGCGCAGGGTCAGGGACTGCGCCGCCGGGTTGTCAGCGGATCTGTTCAGTTGTCTGTTCAGTTGTCTCTTCGGTTGTGTCTTCGGTTGTTTTTCGGTCGTGGTGACCGGTGGTCGGTACGCGCCGGGGTCATCCCGCCCGGCGCGTACCCGTCATCCGGTCGTCATCCGGTCGTTCAGCAGGGACCGAGGTCCTGCCAGACGCCCCACTGGCCGGTGGTCCCGGGCTCCTCGCCCTTCGTCCACCACTTGGACTTCCAGTTCTTGCCCTGGTGCGAGACGGTCACACCGCTGCCGTACTCGGAGGTCGCGGCCCACGGGGTCGCGGTGCAGGTGCCACCGGTGTTGGCGCCACCGTTGTTGGCACCGCCGTTGTTGGCACCGCCGTTGTTGGCGCCACCATTGTTGGCACCGCCGTTGTTCGCCCCACCGTTGTTGGCACCGCCGTTGGTGGTACCGCCGCCGCCGGGCTCGACGATCGTCGTACCGCGGGCCAGGTCGGCCGCGATGGCGTAGGACTTGCCACCGAAGGTGACCGTCCAGTTCGACGGGGTCGAGGTCGGCAGGTAGTAGACGAAGTCCAGCTCGACCGAGGCGCCCGGGGCCACCGTCTGCCAGGCCGGGAGCTTCAGCGAGACGCGGTGGAAGTCACCCTTCAGACCGCCCACGTTCGGACCGGTGTGGTCGCTGCGGATGATCGTCGCACCGAAGCCGGACTGGTCCTTGGCGTTGTTCGGCGCGGAGGTCGCGTAGTCGAACTGGAACTCCGTACCGCCGGGCAGGGTCGCCTTGGTGTTGTTGGTGATCTTCAGCTTCGGGCTGATCGGGTAGTTGCTGTCCCCGAGCGCGAACTGGTTGAACTCGACACCGACGTTGATCGCCTCGGTCGGCAGCGTGATGTTCGACTTCTTCGCGCCGTACGGGGTCGCGGCCTTGTACTTGTTGTACATCAGGCTGATCAGCGACGAGCCGGGCTCGTACTGGCCCTTGGCGGCGTTGTAGTCGTAGTCGCCCGCCAGCTCCCAGATCATGGTGCCGCCGAGGCCGTTGTTGACCACGTAGTCGGCCTTCGCGCCGATGGACTGCTCGTCCTCGGTGGAGATGAAGACCTTCTTCTGCGCGTTCCACAGCCACGGCGCGACCAGGGTCGAGTCGTACTTGCGGACGTAGGCGCCGGTCAGCTTGGTGTCCGCGGGCAGCCCGAACTTCGGCAGGTAGTCGGGGACGATCCCCTTCTCCAGGTTCTTGGCGTGCCACATCGGGTTGAAGCCCGCCGGGGACTCCTGTCCGTTGGTGTCCTTGTCGTGCCAGACGTTGTCGATGCCGACGGCACCGTCACCGCACTTGGTCAGACCGGAGCCGGGCGGGCAGCTCGTGGCGGACGCCTTGCCCCAGAGTCCGTCGGTGCCGCCCTGGACGTTCTTCCAGCCGCGGGTGTAGGTCGGCACGCCGATGTTGATCCGGCCGGCCGGCATCGAGCCGCGGAAGTAGCGGTACGCCCAGTCCGTGTTGAGGTAGCCGATCCCGCCGTACTGCGCGGTGTTGTAGATCCCGGCGCCCGCCAGCTCGGAGTCCTTGCCGTCGTCGAAGAGGGCGGCGTTCGGACCCACGTGCTCGTTCCACGTGCCGTGCAGGTCGTACGACATGATGTTGAGGTAGTCGAGGTACTTCGTGGTCTCGAACGTCTCCATGCCGCGCAGCAGGTAGCCGGAGGACGGCGCGGCGACGGTCAGCAGGTAGTGCTTGCCGTCGGTGGCGCTGGCGCGGTCCAGCTTCTCCCGCAGGGTCTTCATCAGCACGCTGTAGCTCTTGTTGAGCCCGGCGCGGCGGGCGTTGGCGATCGGCCAGTCGGCCGGGTTGCCCGCGTCCTTCATCGAGGTCGGGTACTCGTAGTCGATGTCGACGCCGTTGAACCCGTACTTGCGGATGAACTCGACGGCCGAGTCGGCGAAGGTGTTGATACCCGCCTGGTTGACGGAGCCGTCGGCGTTCGTGGTGGTCTTGTAGAAGCCACCGCTGTCCGTCCAGCCGCCGACCGAGATCAGCGTCTTGACGTTCGGGTGCTGCTTCTTGAACTTGTTCAGCAGGTTGAAGTGGCCCTTGTACGGCAGGGCCGGGTCCATCTCGGCCCCGGCGACGCCCGGCCAGGTCATCCCGGTGTTGGGGTTGTCCGCGTTGTCGGCGCCGACGGTGATCTTGTCGGCGGAGTCGATCCCGGCGAACGCGTAGTTGATGTGGGTGATCTTGTCCCACGGGATGTTGTTGGCGAGGTACGCGGGCCTGCCGTCCTTGCCGGTACGCCAGTTGGCGAAGTAGCCGATGATGCGGCGCTGGTGGTCGGCGCCCATCTTCTCGCGGCCGTCGGCGTCATAGACGGAGCAGTACGGGACGTCGACGCCCGGGGTCGTGTACAGCCCCTCGGGGCGACACGAGGAATTCGGTGAGGCGGCCTGAGACACGCCTGACGAGAGCGTCGTCGCCAGCAGCGCGCCGACGGCGGCGGCACCGGCGGCGAACAGCGTCGCTCTCGTTCGTCGGGGGGACAGCACGTTCGGATCCTCCAGGTGGGGGGCCCGCGTCCGTCAACGGGACGCAGGGTGTTCGGCCTAGCTCAACTGGCATGGGGGGTGGGCACGTTGACCCCGGGGGTTGCGCTCGTCCCGGGACCGGATCCGCAGAGGTGAACGAGACATTAAGAGGACTAGACCAACGCGTCAATAGGTCTGGACCTTTACGCCGTAATTCTCATGTCCCTTATGCCCCGCGCGAATACGGCACGTCCGGGCGCTGACCGGGGACTCAAGGGGCAGAGCCGTACGAAGGTCACCCCCGGCCGGATGAAAGAACTTTCACCGCCCACGGCGCGACGGCCATCGGATTCCCCTCCCAACAAGACGAGACGAACCGTCTTGCCAATCCCCCTCCGGCGGCCTACAGTCGACACCACGGAGCGAGACGTACCGTCTCGCAAGTCGTCAGTACCACCGCTTGTTCGTGACGCCCTGTAAGGAGCCCGCTGTGACCACTTCAGCCGACCGTGTCTGGTTCATCACCGGCGCCAGCCGCGGCCTGGGCCGGGCTTTCACCGAGGCGGCGCTGGCCGCGGGCGACCGGGTCGTCGCGGCGGCCCGGGACATCGGACCGCTCGACGAACTGACCACCGCTCACGGAGAGCGACGACTGCTCGCCCTTCCCCTCGACGTCACCGACCGTACGGCCGTGATCGCCGCCGTCGACCGGGCCGTCGACCACTTCGGCCGGCTCGACGTGGTCGTCAACAACGCCGGCTACCTGGCCATGGGCATGATCGAGGAGTTCACCGAGGAGCAGGCCCGCGCCCAGCTCGACACCAACTTCTTCGGCGCGCTCTGGGTGAGCCAGGCCGTACTCCCCCACCTCCGCGCCCGGCGCTCCGGCCATATCGTGCAGATCTCCAGCATCGGCGCGCTCGGCGGCTTCCCCCTCACCGGCCTCTACAGCGCGAGCAAGTTCGCCCTGGAGGGGCTGAGCGAATCGCTCGCGGCGGAGGCGGCCCGGTTCGGTGTCAGGGTCACCCTCGTGGAGCCCGGCGGCTACTGGACCGGGCTGTACACCAAGGGCCTGACGATGACGGAGCCGCTGGACGCCTACGCGGAGCTGCGGACCGAGCTCCACGAGCAGTTCGCCGAGGGCTCCAGGGACAGCCTCCCCGAACTCGCCGCGGACGCCGTGATGAAGCTGGTCGCCTCCGACGACCCGCCGCTCCGGCTGCTGCTGGGCAGCCTCGCCTTCGACATCGCGATGACCACGACGGAGGCCCGGCTGGAGACCTGGCGCGCCTGGGAGGCCACCAGCCGCGCGGCCGAGGACGCGGTCCCGGCCCCGGAGGGCTACGGCCGGTAGAGGGCTCGGGCCGGTGCGGAACGAAAGACGCGGACCCCGGGTCCGGCCCTGTTTCATCGGGGCCGGACCCGGGGTCCGTCGTACGTTCTGCCGTACGGGCGCTACGACTCAGATCAGGCCGAGCGCGCGAACCGCGTCGCGCTCCTCCGCCAGCTCCTGGACCGACGCGTCGATCCGGGGCCGGGAGAACTCGTTGATCTCGAGCCCCTGCACGATCTCGTACGTGCCGTTCTTGGTGGTGACCGGGAAGGAGGAGATCAGGCCCTCCGGGACGCCGTAGGAGCCGTCCGAGGGGATGCCCATGGAGGTCCAGTCGCCGTCGGCGGTGCCGTTCACCCAGGTGTGGACGTGGTCGATCGCCGCGTTGGCCGCCGAAGCCGCCGAGGAAGCGCCACGGGCCTCGATGATCGCCGCGCCGCGCTTGGCGACGGTCGGGATGAAGGTGTCGGCCAGCCACTGCTCGTCGGAGACGACCTCGGCGGCGTTCTTGCCCGCGATCTCCGCGTGGAAGATGTCCGGGTACTGGGTGGCCGAGTGGTTGCCCCAGATCGTCAGCCGCTTGATGTCGGAGACGGCGGCACCGGTCTTCGCGGCGAGCTGGGAGATCGCGCGGTTGTGGTCGAGCCGGGTCATCGCGGTGAACCGCTCGGCCGGTACGTCCGGCGCGGCGGCCTGGGCGATCAGCGCGTTGGTGTTGGCCGGGTTGCCGACCACGAGGACCTTGATGTCGTCCGCGGCGTGGTCATTGATGGCCTTGCCCTGCGGCTTGAAGATGCCGCCGTTGGCCTCCAGCAGATCGCCGCGCTCCATGCCCTTGGTCCGGGGGCGGGCGCCGACCAGGAGGGCCACATTGGCACCGTCGAAGGCGACGTTCGGGTCGTCGGTGATGTCGATCCCGCGGAGCAGCGGGAACGCGCAGTCGTCCAGCTCCATGGCGGTGCCCTGGGCGGCGCCGAGGGCGGGGGTGATTTCGAGAAGGCGCAGCTTGACCGGCACGTCCGGGCCGAGCAGGTGGCCGGAGGCGATGCGGAACAGCAGCGCGTAGCCGATCTGGCCGGCCGCGCCGGTCACGGTGACGTTGACGGGAGTGCGGGTCATGGCGATCTCCGTAAGACAGCTGGCGGTGGGGGCACCTGCCCCTGGGTCGGATCTCCCCCCGCACCCTTCTCCGGGTCGGCGGCGCCGGTCGGACCTGGGTCCTCATGAGCCGCTTCGCACGAATCTTGATGTGAAGAGATTTCCCAGCGGTCAGGCTATCCGACCCGGGCCGCGCCGGTCGTTCGCCCCCTCGTTGCCTTGCTCACTGCCGTGTCACGGGCTGTGTGACCAGTGTTGTGACCCGCCGTGTGGCCGCTTCGCTCGCCGCCGCGCGGAGCCGGAGCACCGGCCCGCGACGACGCGACGACGCGGCGGCCCGGCGGCCGGGGCACGGTCACTGGACCACCGTGCACGCCGTGGTGCCGTTGGTCAGTTCGGCGCACGCCTTGGCGTCGGAGCCCTTCCCGGCGGCCGTCATCGGCGTATAGGCATCGCTCTCGCCGTTGACCGTGCCCCGCTGGAGGCCCTTGCCGCCGACGCTGATCTCGACGGAGTCGCCGGTGGAGGCGTCCACGAGCCGGGCCCAGGCGGCCTGGCAGACCTGGCTGAAGCGGACCTCGATCCTGGCCTTGCCGACGGTCGCCTGGGAGACGGTACGGACCAGGTCGCCGCCGCAGCCCATGGCCTCCGGGCTCTTCCCGGCGCAGGTGGCACCGGTGCACTTGACGTCGGCGGGCGGCGCGGCGGACTCGCGGCCGGTGTCCGTGCCGTCGGAGCCCTTGCCGCCGCCCGGGCGGGGCTTCGTACCGGTGGAGGACGTGGGCGGGACCTTCGCCACCGTCTCCGTGCGGTCGTTCCTGCCGTCGTCACCGGCGCCGCCCGTACCGCCGAGGTCGGTGAGGAGGACGGCCGCGGCGACCAGCACCAGCGCGCCGACGACACCCGACAGGAAGAGCAGGACGCGGCGTTTGTCGAGCCCCCCGGACCCGGCCGGGGCGGGCGGGGCCGGTGAGCCGGCCGCGGCGCCGGAGGCCGTACGCGCCGGTTCGGCGGCGGCCCCGGGGGCTCCGGGCTCGGCCGGGGCGGTTCCGGCGGCGGCCGCGGCCGCTGCCTCGGCCGCGCGCCGGGCCCGTCGGGCGGCGGCCCGGCCACCGCCTTCGGGTACCCGGTACGCGCCCTGCGGCGGGGTCGCGGGGCCCCCGTCGTCGGGGAGTACGGCGTTCCACACGGGTCGGCCGTCGTCGGGGGCGGCGTCGCTCCCGCCGTCCGGACCGGAGCCCGAGGCCGCCGAGGACGACGGAGAGGAGGCCGAGGAAGAAGGGGAAGAAAGCGAGGCGGCAGAGGAGGGGGAGGAAGCGGGCGAAGAAGGGACGGAGGACGCGGGCGAACCCGGAACGCCACCGGGCACCGACGCCCAGCTGCGCGTCCGCGCCACCCGCAGTTGCTCCGTGGCCCGGTCCCGTCCGGCCTCCAGCCGGTGCCAGGCCCGTTCGGCCCGGGAGCGGAGCGACGTGGGAGCGTGGACACTCGTCCCGGTACGCTCCGCGAGCGCCGCGATCGCCCGCTGCGGCGGCAGGACCCGGCCGTCGAGATACCGCTCCCACGACGTGACGCCGAAGCCGGTGGCGACCGAGAGCCCGGCGATGTCGAGCCCGCTGGCGTCGACGATCCGGCGCAGCTCCTCGGTGAGTGCCCGGATGTCCGGATCGAGCCCCTCCGGCAGCGCCTTCCACTCCGGCATGTCCAACCCCCCTACGTCCCCCGGACGTCCGTCCGGTCCTCGGGCCGGGGCGAGCGGTCCTCGCGGCGGCGGCGCGGCTCCCCCGTTCCGCGTGCCGCACGACTCAGGCGCGCCTCACGGCCCGACGGTCCAGTCTCCCATCCCGGACCGACGATCACACCGCGGCGGAATGGTCACCTCCGTGCCACGGGTCACAACGGCCCCGGCGGCTTGGACGACGACGCCCGCCGCCCCGGTTCACGGGACGGCGGGCGGGCTGTCGCGAAGGTACGGGCCGCCGGGCCGCCGGTGGCGGCCGTCGACGGGAGTCAGCCGGTCACTCGCGCCCCACGAGGAAGTGGACGAAGTCCTCCAGGAACGGGATCTCCAGCCAGGGGTCCGGCTGGAGCATCAGGGCGAGCAGGCAGATCATCGAGCCGAACAGGCCGTAGGTGACCATGTCGGTGAAGCGGGACCGTACGGCCAGCATGCCGACCGAGGGGATCATCCGCCGCAGCACTCCGGCGCCGATCAGCGCGGCGCCGATCAGCAGGGTGCCGACCCGGGCCGCCTCGCCGAACGGGTCCGTACCGACGACCACCAGACCGAGACCGACCAGTCCGAGGACGGCGAGCAGGGGCCACTGCCGGGCGGGGGCCGGGGCGTCGCCGGGAGCGGCCCGGCCGCCGCCCTCGGGACGGGCGGTGTCCTGCGTCATGGCGGGCGGACGGCGCGTCGAGCCCGTACTGGAACCCGATTCGGACTCGGCGCCGGGGTCGGTGTCGGCACCTTGCCCGGCGTCGCTTCCGTCCCGGTTCGCCGAATCCGTCTCGTCGCCGGATGCGGATGCGGATGCGGATCCGTCGCCGGGATCGGGTCCGTCGCCGGAAGCGGAATCCGGATCGGAGTCGGAGCCGTTCGCCCCGTCGCCGCCCCTATCCGTAACCGAGTCCGTATCCGAGTCCGCGTTCCGGGGGTCCGCCGCCCCGGGACCTGAACCGGAACCGTCTGCCGGGTCCGCGTCCCGCGCGGCGGCCGGACGGGCACCGTCGCGGTCGTCCGGCATACGGGAGGCCCCCCCACCGTCACCGGCACCACCGGCACCACCGGCGCCCGAGGCTCCCCCGGCACCTGTCGTACCCGTACCGGCACCCCGGTCGTCGTTCGTCGTCACGACCATGGCCGCTCTCCTCCGTCGCTCCCGTCGCCCCGCCGGTTCCGCGTCAGTCCCGCGTCCCCGCCGCGCGCTCCGCCGCCTCGACGACGTTCACCAGCAGCTGGGCCCGGGTCATCGGACCGACGCCGCCGGGGTTGGGCGCGACCCAGCCCGCGACCTCGGCGACCCCGGGGTGGACATCCCCGACGATCTTGCCGTGCTCGTCCCGGCTGACACCGACGTCGAGCACCGCGGCGCCCGGCTTGACGTCCTCGGGCTTGATCAGATGCGGCACCCCGGCCGCGGCGACGATGATGTCCGCCTGCCGGAGATGGGCGGAGAGGTCACGCGTACCGGTGTGGCACTGCGTCACCGTGGCGTTCTCCGACTTACGGGTGAGCACCAGCGGCATCGGCCGCCCGATGGTGATACCCCGGCCGACGACCACCACATTGGCCCCGGCGATCTCGACGTCGTGGTGCCGGAGCAGCTGGACGATGCCGTACGGGGTGCAGGGCAGCGGCCCCGGCACGCCGAGCACCAGCCGTCCCAGGCTCACCGGGTGAAGCCCGTCGGCGTCCTTCGCCGGGTCCATCAGCTCCAGGACGCGATTGGTGTCGATGCCCTTGGGGAGCGGCAGCTGGACGATGTAACCGGTGCACTCGGGGTTCTCGTTCAGCTCCCGGACGACCGCCTCGATCTCCTCCTGTGTGGCGGTGTCGGGGAGTTCGCGCTGGATCGACCCGATACCGACCTGGGCGCAGTCGCGGTGCTTCCCGCTGACGTACCAGCGGCTGCCCGGGTCGTCGCCGACGAGCAGGGTGCCGAGTCCCGGGACCACTCCCTTCTCCTTGAGCGCCGCCACGCGGGCGGTCAGTTCGGACTTGATCGCGGCTGCGGTGGCCTTGCCATCGAGAATCTGGGCGGTCATACCCCCATCCTCGCGGATGGACCCGTCCCGGTTCCAATCCCGGCCGGTCCCGGTCCCCTTCCCTCGCGCCCGATCGCCCTTCCGCCGGGCGGAAAACGGTCGAAACCACAGATTGCGCTTGCACAACACTCATCACACCGGCTGGACAATGCGTCTGTAAGGAGCACACGATGATGGGGTTATCGTGCCGCGGCGGGTTCGGGGGGAAAATCCGCAGACCCGCTCGCCTCTCTCCTCCCGCACGGGCCGCGCCATCCCCGGCGCACCATCCAACGGAGGATTCTCGCCATGAGTTTCGGCGACCCCAACAACCCCTACGGCCAGCCCCAGGGCCAGCAGCCGCCGCAGCAGCCGTACGGCCAGCAGCCCGGCTACGGCTACCCGCAGCAGGGCCAGCCCGCGTACGGCCAGCCCCAGGCTCCGCAGCAGCCCTACGGGCAGCAGCAGTACGGCTACCCGGGCGCGACTCCCCAGGTCCAGCCCTACGACGCCTACCCGGGCGGCGGCTACCCCGGCGGCCCGGGCGGCATGCCCGAACTGGCGCACTGGGGGCTGCGCGTCGGCGCGTTCCTGATCGACATGCTGATCGTGCTGATCCCGTATCTGGTGCTGGGCACCATCGGCGTCATCGCCGAATCGGGCATCCTCATCACCGTCTCCTACATCCTGATGTTCGGCCTGATCCTGGGGCTTAAGGCACAGGAAGGCAGTACCGGCCAGACGCCCGGCAAGAAGGCCGCGGGCATCAAGCTGCTGCGCGAGCGCGACGGGCAGACCGTGGGCTTCGGTATGGCCTTCGTCCGATACCTCGCCCACATCCTCGACGGCCTGCCCTGCTACGTCGGCTACCTCTGGCCGCTGTGGGACGACAAGAAGCAGACCTTCGCCGACAAGATCTGCTCCACTGTCGTCATCAAGGTCTGAATCCAGGCCCCGACGGCCGGTCCTGTCCGCCGTCGCGGCGGACGAGTACGCGGGAGGCCGCGCACCCGCTCGGGGTGCGCGGCCTCACTGCGTACGGCTACGGCTACGGCTCAGTGGAAGAAGTGCCGCGTCCCGGTGAAGTACATCGTCGCCCCGGCCTTGCGGGCGGCCTCCGCCACCAGCTCGTCGCGGACCGAGCCGCCGGGCTGGACGATCGCCTTCACCCCGGCCTCGATCAGGATCTCCGCCCCGTCCGGGAACGGGAAGAAGGCGTCGGACGCGGCGTACGAGCCCCGGGCCCGCTCCGCCCCGGCCCGCTCGACCGCCAGCTTCGCCGAGTCGACCCGGTTGACCTGGCCCATCCCGACGCCGACGGACGCGCCGTCCTTGGCGAGCAGGATCGCGTTCGACTTGACGGCCCGGCAGGCCCGCCAGGCGAACGCCAGCTCGGCCAGTTCGGCGTCCGACAGCGGCTCGCCGGTCGCCAGGGTCCAGTTCGCCGGGTCGTCACCGGCGGCCTGGAGCCGGTCGGTGACCTGGAGCAGCGCGCCGCCCTCGATGGGCTTCAGCTCCACGGCCGACCCGGGCGCGTCCGCGCACCGCAGGACCCGGATGTTCTTCTTCTTCGCCAGGACCTCGACCGCGCCGTCCTCGTAGGCCGGGGCCACGACGACCTCGGTGAAGATCTCGGCGACCTGCTCGGCCATCGCCACCGACACCGGCCGGTTGACCGCGATCACCCCGCCGAACGCGGAGAGGGGGTCGCAGGCGTGCGCCTTGCGGTGGGCCTCGGCGACATCCGCGCCGATCGCGATCCCGCACGGGTTGGCGTGCTTGATGATCGCGACACACGGCTCGGCGTGGTCCCAGGCGGCGCGCCAGGCGGCCTCGGTGTCCGTGTAGTTGTTGTACGACATCTCCTTGCCGTGCAACTGCTCGGCGCCGGGCAGCCCGCCGGTGCCGTCGACGTAGAGCGCCGCGCCCTGGTGCGGGTTCTCGCCGTACCGCAGCACACCGGCCCGCCGGTAGGTCGCGCCCAGGAACTCGGGGAACGCCACGTCACCGGCCTGCTCGCCGGAACCGGACTCGGCCGCCTCGGCCGCCTCGACGGCCTCCAGCGCCGGGACCCGGTCCGCGAACCAGTTGGCGACGTCGACGTCGTACGCGGCGGTGTGCGCGAACGCCGCCGCCGCGAGCCGCCGCCGGGCGGCCAGGCCGAACCCGTCGTCCGCGACGGCCTTCAGCACGTCCGCGTACTGGCCGGGGCTGGTGACGACCGCCACCGAGGGATGGTTCTTGGCGGCGGCCCGGACCATCGAGGGGCCGCCGATGTCGATCTGCTCCACGCACTCGTCGTACTCCGCGCCGGACGCGACGGTCGCCCGGAACGGGTACAGGTTCACGACCACCAGGTCGAAGGGCTCGACGCCCAGCTCGGCCAGCTGCTCGCGGTGGGAGTCCAGCCGGAGGTCGGCGAGGATCCCGGCGTGGACGCGCGGATGCAGCGTCTTGACCCGGCCGTCCAGGCACTCGGGGAAACCGGTCAGGTCCTCGACCTTGCCGACCGGGACCCCGGCCGCGGCGATCCGCCCGGCGGTGGAGCCGGTGGAGACGAGCTGGACGCCCGCCGCGTGCAGCCCGCGGGCGAGGTCTTCGAGGCCCGACTTGTCGTACACGCTGATCAGCGCCCGCCGGATGGGCCGCTTGCCGCTCGTGGCAGCCTCAACAGTCACGGGAAAACAACCTTTCGTCCCTCGATGCGATAGCCGTCCCGGGCCAGCCGGCCGACGACTTCGACGAGCAGCTCGCGCTCGATTTCCTTGATGCGCTCGTGCAGAGCGGCTTCGTCGTCCTCGTCCCGGACCTCCACCACGCCCTGCGCGATAATCGGCCCGGTGTCGACACCGTCGTCGACGAAGTGGACGGTGCACCCGGTGACCTTGGCGCCGTACGCGAGTGCGTCCCGCACCCCGTGGGCGCCGGGAAAACTGGGCAGCAGGGCGGGGTGCGTATTGACGCAGCGCCCGCCGAAACGGGCCAGGAACTCCTTGCCCACGATCTTCATGAAGCCCGCCGATACGACCAGATCGGGCTCGTACGCGGCGGTGGCCTCGGCCAGCGCCGCGTCCCACGCCTCGCGGCTCGGGAAGTCCTTCACCCGGCGGACGAACGTCGGCAGCCCGGCGCGCTCGGCCCGGTCCAGACCGGCGATGCCGGAACGGTCGGCTCCGACCGCGACGATCCGGGCGCCGAAACCGTCCGGACCGGCCGGATCGGCGGCGATCGCGTCGAGCAGGGCCTGCAGATTCGTTCCGGAACCGGATACGAGGACCACGATCCGGGCCGGTGAGGAGGGGTCGCGGCGGGCCTGGTCGTGGTCGGATCGGTCAGGAGCGGGGGCCACGGCGGGGTCTCTTTCGTGTACGGCTCGACTTTGTGTGGTCGTACAAACGAATCGTGTCCCTCGATACGGGGAACTCTACGAAAGGGCCGACCGTCAGCAACGATACCGGCACACAGAACGGCCCCCACGGGACGGGGGCGCGCCCGGGAGGTAGCGTCAGGGGGCAACCACCCGTCCCCGACGGGCACGACGACGACACAAAGACCGGCAGCACACGAACCCGTGCACCGGGTCTGAGGGGAAGACGTTCACCAGATGCGGGACCGACGCCGCCGTACGGACCTCCTGTTGCCGCGGGAGCGCCAGTCCACCGACGACAACAATCCCTTCGCGCCGCCGCCGGAGGGCAGGCCGGACCAGCCCTGGCAGCCGCGCCATCCGGACGGCACCGCGACGGACGGCGACGGCGGACCCGGCTCGGGTTCCGGCGCCGGTTCCGGTTCCGGTTCCGGTTCCGGTTCGTCCGGGAGCAATGGCGGAAACGGCGGCGGCTCGGGCGATGGATCCGGTTCCGGTGATTCCGGTTCCGGTTCGTCCGGTGGCCGCTCGGGCTGGGGCAGCCAGTGGAGCAGCCGCCAGCCCGGCCGCTCCTCCAACGGCGGCTTCGGCGGTCGCCCCGGCTCCAACTCCCAGGACGGCGGCGACCGGCGGCCGGGGCCCAGATGGGACCCCACCGACCCGGCGCAGCGGCATGCCCGCTACGCCATGATCGCGGGCCTGTGGGCCCTGTTCTTCACGCTCTTCTTCGACTTCCCTGAGATCGGCCTGCTGCTCGCCGCGCCCGGCCTGTACTGGGCGATCAGCGCGCTGCGGACCGGCCCGAAGGCCCCGGACCAGGCGTCGCAGGCGAGCGGTCTCACCCCGCAGGTGGTCCGGCGCACCCAGAAGACCAGCGCCATCGCCGGTCTGGTGATGTCCGCGGTCACCCTGCTGGTGGTGGGCTCGATGTACACGGCGCAGCTGGTCTACCGCGACTTCTTCGTCTGTGAGCGGGACGCGCTCACGAAGACGGCGCAGTCGGCGTGCAACAGCAAGCTGCCGGAGCCGCTGCGGGACGTCTACGGCGTCAAGGACTGATCCGGCGACCTGCACGACGACGGGCCCGGCCCGGGGAAATCCCGGGCCGGGCCCATCGCCATACGGTCTGCTTCCGGTTCCGGTTCCGGTTCTGGTTCCGGTTCAGTCGTCGGGCAGGTCGGTGGGGGTGGGCTTCGGAGCCGGGTCCGGCTTCGGCTTCCGCTTCGGCTTCCGGGTGCGCTTCGGTACGGCGCCGGGGGCGGACGGCCACGGGCTCGGCGGGGCCGCCCACGGGCGGGCCGCGTCCGCCGGGGCCGCCGAGGCGGTCGGCGCCGTCGGGGGCAGGAAGTCGTACGGCCCCGCCTCCTCGTCCAGGGCGTCCAGTACCTCCAGCGCCGACGCCCGCGCCGGGCGCTCGGGGACCTTCCGCACAGCCTTGGTATCGGGCTCGGCACCCGGACGGGCGTCCGGCTTCGCGTCGGCCCCGCTGTCGGCCTTCGACCCGGGGGCGGACACCGGGCGGGTGCGCGGGGGACGCCGGAGGGATACCCGCGGCGCCGTACCCGGACCCGCGCCCGGGGCGTCGCTCGTGGCGGCCGGGCCCGGCGCGGGGACGGCCGCGCTCCCGCCGAGACGCCCGGGGACGCCCGGGATACCTGTGACGCCCGTGCCATCCGTACCGGGTACCCCGTAGAGCGCGCCGGCCGCTCCGGTTCCGGGCGGCGACGGGCGGTACCACGGCCGTCCCGTACCCCGCTCGCGCCAGATCCGCAGCACCAGCGCCACCGGCACCCCGAGCACCGCCGTCCACACCAGCGCCGCAGCCCCCGTCAGCCACCACACCGGGCCGAAATCCGCCAGCCTGTGGGTCCCCAGCGGACCGCCCGAAGCCGCCGCGAGCAGCGCCGCGGCGACCCCGCACAGCACGGCCCCCAGCAGCGCGTCGAGCGCCGTGTCCCGACGGCGTACGGAGCTCCCCTCGCCGCCCGCGAGCCGCGCGGGGCCGCCCCGGGGCGCGGCGGCGAACCAGCCGGCCGCCAGCCCCGCCGCCACCGGAACCACCACGGCCGACCAGTTCAGCCAGGTCCCCGGGCCCTCACCGGGGACGACCGCGACCAGGGGAAAGGGCGGCAGCGCCGGGTCGCCGTAGAGCGCCAGGGGCGTCGCGGTCGCCTCCGTACCGACGGCGAAGCCGGGGCCGAGCCCGTACGAAGCGGCCCATACCGCCGCATTGGGCACCAGCACGATCCCCAGCAGCAGGACCGCGAGCCGCCCCGACCAGACGGCCGAGAGGTGGAGGAAGGAGTCCTGGGTCGCATCGGCGTGCCAGACCAGGGACACCGCCACCAGCAGAGCGCCGCCGCCGAGCAGTACGGCGGTGGCGGCCGTCGCGGTCCGGACGGCGGCCCCGGCCCGGCTGCCGGGCAGGGCCGCCCTGGCCAGCCCGATCCGCAGCGCGTCCGGGAGCCGGCCCGGGGGCGGCCCGTACGGGCGGCCGTTCGCGGTCCAGGCGCCCGCCGTCGCGGCGGCCGGGACGAGCAGCAGCAGATGGCCGACGGCGCTCAGCGGGTCCGGGGCGATCGCCCCACCGGCCGCGTAGGCCGTCGCGGCCAGCCCGACCAGCAGATATCCGAGGGTTACCGCGACCACGGCGCCGCGTGCGGACGGGCGGGGGCGGCGACCTTCGGGATCGGGCACAAGGGGGTCGCGGGTGGCGCGGTGGACCAGCACGGCGGGCAGCAGGACCAGTAGCAGCGGAGTGATCCCGACAGGCGCGACGGCGCCGTAGAGACTGTCGGATCGCACAAGTTCGGTGCCGTGGGCCAGCAGCCAGAGGGAGGCGGCGACCCGGAGCGCGCCGTGCGGGCCGCTGTCGGGATAGGGGGAACTGATCCACACCACCAGCACCAGAACGGTCAGAACGCCGAGTCCTAGCCCGGCGGCGGTCGCGCCGCGCAGCAGACAGCCCGCGAGCGCCGCTCTCCGGCCGCCCTGCACCTGGACCGGGATCTGAGAGAAAGCGGGGCCGTGATCGGTCGTCTGGGTCACCGGGCCATGCTCCCAACGACACGCGCTTTCCCGGCGTAACAGGCGAATGACCGTAGTGTCGCTCAATATACGTTTATGTACTTCTATGAAAAGTGCACCGGTCCGGGGAGCCCATCATGACCCGGGACACCACCCCCTCCCCCGCCCCTCCGCCCGGGGAATCATCCCTGCCCGCCCCCAAGGAACGGCGCAGACTGCGCGAGGCCCACGCGATGACCGAGGAGCAGCTCGCCAGGGTCCTCGGGGTCACCAAGGCGACGGTACGGGCCTGGGAGACCGGGCGGAGTGAACCGCGCGGGCGCCGCCGGGAGGCGTACGCCAAGCTGCTCGCGCCTTCGGACGCTTCGAGCGCCCCCGCGCCACCGGAGCCCGAACACCCGACCGGTAAACCGCCGCTGACGGCTGTGGTTCCGGAGCCCGAGGCGGCGCCCGAAGAGGCCCCGGCGGGCCCGGGCGGCCGGGCGGTTCCGGCAGGCCCGGCCGAGCCTTCAGAATCCGCCGCCGCCCCGGCCGCCGAGCCGGAGCGGACGGCACCGGAGGGCACAGCGCCCGAACCACCCGCGCCGCCCCCACCACCCGCGCCTCTGTTGCCGCCCGGACTGGCCGCCGCCCGGACTCCGGCGGAGGCGTTCGACACCCTGTACGGCCATGCCGCGCCCGGCCTCGTACGGCAGACGTATCTGCTGACCGGGCGGCTGCGACTGGCGCACGAATCCGTGGAACGGGCCTTCCACACCGCATGGCAGCGCTGGCCCGAGGTCGCCAGGGACCGGGACCCGGTCGGCTGGGTACGGGCCACGGCGTACGAACTCGCCCTCTCACCGTGGCACCGGCTGCGGGCCGCCCACCGGCACCCCGACGCGCCGCCGCTGGACCGGGCGGGCCGGGAGCTGCTGGCCGTACTGCTCGAACTGCCGCCCCCGTACCGGCGGACCCTGCTGCTCTACGACGGCCTCGGGCTCGACCTGCCCGAGACGGCGGCGGAGACCGAGGCCAGCACCCCGGCGACGGCCCACCGGCTGCTGCACGCCCGGGAGGCGGTCGCCCAGCGGCTGCCCGGCCTGGCGGAACCCGACGCGCTGCGGGCCCGGCTCACGGCACTGCTGGCGGACGGCGGCCCCGGGCCGCGGCCCGTTCCGGCGGCGACGGTACGGACCGCTGGAGAGCGGCGGGCCTGGTTCTGGACCAGGGCGGCGCTCACCGCGACGGTGGCCGTGATCAGCCTGACGGGGATGACCCTGGCGACGGCGCCGACCCGGTACATCCCCGAGGTGTCTCCCGGGCAGCGGGTCGGCGGCGTCCCCGGCCACGCGGGCCCGGAACATCTGACCCCGGCGGAACAGGCACTCCGCGACCAACTCTCCACCCACCCCGCCGCGACCCCTGCCCGCCTCTCCCCCTTCCCCCGCTGATCCTCACCCCTCGGGGGCGCCGCGTGGCGCCCTCCGGGTGAGCTCCACGCCCCGGGCCGCGCCCGACGCCCATGCGTTGTCGGCGGCCTGCGGACCGTGGGTGGCCGTTCGCGCAGTTCCTCCCCCTGTGCCTTCGGCGACGGGGGGACCCCCAGCGCCTCGGCTCTCCGGGTGATGCCCACGCCCTCCGCCCAGCGGGGCGGGCGTTGTCGGGCGACCGCGGGCCGCCGGTGGCTGGTCGCGCAGTTCCCCGCGCCCCTAAATACTCTCCCCGGCCCCGGCCCTGAAAAGGGCACCGGCCTCAGTAAGAGACGCCTGCCTCTTTCCAAGGGCGGTCAGGAGGGCAACCAGGGGCGCGGGGAACTGCGCGACAAGCCAGCCACCGGCGCGCGGTCGAAACTCCTCCGGAGGAGGCACTGTCCCCGCCCGGAGGGCCTCCCCCTCCCGGAGACGGCACAGGGGGAAACAGGGGCGCGGGGAACTGCGCGACAAGCCACAGGCGGCCCGCGGACCACCGACAACCGGTGGCCGCCGGGCGCAGGCCCCGGGGGGAAACGGGGCCGGGCCCGTCCCCCCGCGAAGGGAGTACGGGCCCGGGCCACAGCTCCACGGGGGGGGCGCTCCGGAGAGGAACCGCCCGACCGCAGAGGATCGATCACGCGGAGAGGATCGCCCGCGCCAGCTTCGCCGTCTCCGTCGGCGTCTTGCCGACCTGGACTCCGGCGGCCTCGAGGGCCTCCTTCTTGGCCTGTGCGGTGCCGGACGAGCCGGACACGATCGCACCGGCGTGGCCCATCGTCTTGCCCTCGGGGGCGGTGAAGCCCGCGACGTAGCCGACGACCGGCTTGGTGACGTTCTCCTTGATGAAGTCCGCCGCGCGCTCCTCGGCGTCGCCGCCGATCTCGCCGATCATCACGATCAGCTCGGTCTCCGGGTCGGCCTCGAAGGCCGCGAGGGCGTCGATGTGGGTGGTGCCGATGACCGGGTCGCCGCCGATGCCGACCGCCGACGTGAAGCCGATGTCGCGCAGCTCGTACATCATCTGGTAGGTCAGCGTGCCGGACTTGGAGACCAGACCGATCTTGCCGGGCTTGGTGATGTCGCCCGGGATGATGCCCGCGTTGGACTGGCCGGGGGTGATCAGGCCGGGACAGTTCGGGCCGATGATCCGGGTCTTGTTGCCCTTGGCGACCGCGTACGCCCAGAAGGCGGCGGAGTCGTGGACCGCGATGCCCTCGGTGATCACGACGGCGAGCGGGATCTCGGCGTCGATGGCCTCGATCACGGCGGCCTTGGCGAAGGCCGGCGGCACGAAGAGGACGGAGACGTCGGCGCCGGTCTCCTTCATCGCCTCGGCGACCGTGCCGAAGACGGGTACGGAGGTGCCGTCGAAGTCGACGCTCGTACCGGCCTTGCGCGGGTTCACGCCGCCGACGATGTTGGTGCCGTCGCCCAGCATCAGCCGGGTGTGCTTCATGCCCGTGGCACCGGTCATGCCCTGGACGATGACCTTGCTGTCCTTGGTCAGGAAGATAGCCATGGTGGTGGAGTCCCTCGTCCCTTACTTCGCGGCCAGCTCGGCGGCCTTGTCGGCCGCGCCGTCCATGGTGTCGACCCGCTGGACCAGCGGGTGGGCGGCGTCGGAGAGGATCTTGCGACCGAGCTCCGCGTTGTTGCCGTCGAGACGGACCACGAGCGGCTTGGTGACGTCCTCGCCCTTGGACTTCAGCAGCTCCAGGGCCTGGACGATGCCGTTGGCGACCTCGTCGCAGGCGGTGATGCCGCCGAAGACGTTGACGAACACGGACTTGACGTCCGGGTCGCCCAGGATGATCTCCAGGCCGTTCGCCATGACCTCGGCGGAGGCGCCGCCGCCGATGTCGAGGAAGTTGGCGGGCTTGACGCCGCCGTGGGCCTCGCCCGCGTAGGCGACCACGTCGAGGGTGGACATGACCAGCCCGGCACCGTTGCCGATGATGCCGACCTCGCCGTCCAGCTTGACGTAGTTGAGGTTCTTGGCCTTGGCGGCGGCCTCCAGCGGGTTGGCCGCGGCCTTGTCCTCCAGGGCCTCGTGGTCCGGCTGGCGGAAGTCGGCGTTGGCGTCCAGGGAGACCTTGCCGTCCAGCGCGATGACCCGGCCGTCGGCGACCTTGGCCAGCGGGTTGACCTCGACGAGGAGCGCGTCCTCGGCGACGAAGGTCTTCCAGAGGGTGACGAGGATGTCGGCGACCTGGTCGGCGACCTCGGCCGGGAACTTCGCGGCGGCGACGATCTCGGCGGCCTTCTCCGGGGTGACGCCGACACTGGCGTCGACCGGGACCTTGGCGAGGGCCTCGGGCTTGGTGGCCGCGACCTCCTCGATGTCCATACCGCCCTCGACGGAGGCCATGGCCAGGAAGGTCCGGTTGGTCCGGTCGAGGAGGTACGAGACGTAGTACTCGTCGGCGATGGCGGGAGCGGTCTCCGCGATCATCACCTTGTGGACCGTGTGGCCCTTGATGTCCATTCCGAGGATCTGACCGGCCTTCTCGACCGCCTCGTCCGGGCTGGCGGCGAGCTTGACGCCACCGGCCTTGCCCCGGCCGCCGACCTTGACCTGCGCCTTGACGACGGACTTGCCGCCCATCCGCTCGGTCGCCGCGCGCGCCGCGTCAGGCGTGTCGATGACTTCACCGGCCAGCACCGGTACGCCGTGCTTGGCGAAGAGGTCCCTCGCCTGGTACTCGAACAGGTCCACGCGCGTCCGTCCCTTTTCTGATGATCGCGGTTCCTAGTAGGCGTGGGCGTGCCGCGGAGGGCAACGTGACTGCGATCGTCACAAGGGAGGCGCACACGGTTGACCGGCACGCGGCATGTCCGCCTCGCAGGTTATCCCCGTGGAACGTGGCCTCCTAAATTGCAGCTCACACATGGGTGGTGATAACAGTCACAGATCGCCCACGGGCCGGGCCCGGGACCGGGGCCCTTACTGGCCCGGCGATCAGCGCGCCGCGGTGTCCGGTATGGGCAGCGGGCGCTTCTCGATGGCCGCGGCCATGATGTCCGGGAAGAGGTCCGGAGTGCAGGCGAAGGCGGGTGCGCCGAGCGCCGCGAGGGCCGCCGCGTGTCCCCGGTCGTAGGACGGGGCGCCCTCGTCGGAGAGGGCCAGCAGGGTGACGAACTGGACCCCGGCGGCCTGCATGGCCGCGACCCGCTTCAGCATTCCCTCCCGGATTCCGCCCTCGTAGAGGTCACTGATCAGGACGACGACGGTATCGGCCGGACGGGTGATCCGCTCCTGGCAGTAGGCGAGGGCCCGGTTGATGTCGGTACCGCCGCCGAGCTGGGTGCCGAAGAGGACGTCCACCGGGTCGTCGAGCTGGTCGGTGAGGTCGACGACGGCGGTGTCGAAGACCACCAGGCGGGTGGCGATGGAGCGCATGGAGGCGAGGACCGCGCCGAAGACGGAGGCGTAGACGACGGACGCCGCCATGGAACCCGATTGGTCGATACAGAGCACCACCTCCTTCTTGACCGACTGGGAGGCCCGGCCGTAGCCGATCAGCCGTTCGGGGACGACCGTGCGGTACTCGGGGAGGTAGTTCTTCAGATTGGCGCGGATCGTACGGTCCCAGTCGATGTCCCGGTGGCGGGGGCGGCTGATCCGGGCCGAGCGGTCGAGGGCGCCGGTGAGGGTCGACTTCGTCCGGGTGGCGAGCTGCTTCTCCAGCTTCTCGACCACCTTGCGGACCACGGCCCGCGCGGTCTCCTTGGTGGTCTCGGGCATCGCCCGGTTGAGGGAGAGCAGAGTGCCGACGAGATGGACGTCGGCCTCGACGGCCTCCAGCATCTCCGGCTCCATCAGCAGGGCCGACAGATCGAGCCGGTCGATGGCGTCCCGCTGCATGACCTGGACGACGGAGCTGGGGAAGTAGGTCCGGATGTCGCCGAGCCAGCGGGCGACGGAGGGCGCGGAGGCCCCGAGCCCGGCGCCCCGGGAGCCGCTCCGGCCGGTGCCGTCGCCCCGGCCGGAGCCGTAGAGCGCGGTGAGGGTGGCGTCCATGGCGGCGTCGCGGCCTTCGAGGGAGCAGCCGGTGCCGTCGGCCTGGTCGCCGCCGAGGACGAGCCGCCAGCGCCGCAGCCGCTCCCGCGCGGCGTCGGGCCCGGCGGCGGCCGGGGCCGTACCGGGGGCCGGGGCGGGCGCGATGGTGTGGTCGGTGGTCATGTCCCCACTTCCTGAAGGTGTGCGGAGCGGTCGTCGGGGGCGCCGAGCAGCAGGCGCAGTACGGGCAGGACGGCGTCGGCCCGGTCCTGGTCGAGACCGGGGCCGAAGCCGGGGACGGCGGCCGTGTCCGCGGCGGATCCGGCGGCGGCGGCCCGGACTCCGGTGCCCGCGCCGCGCCGGACCAGTTCGCCCAGGGTGCGCCGGAGTCCCGGCTCGTAAGCCGAGAAGGTGCGGCGCAGCAGGGGCAGGACGTCGGTGAAGGCGTCCGGGTGGACCCCGTTGAGCCAGTCGTCGACCAGGCCGAGCAGGCGTTCGTCGTGGAGCAGGAGCATGCCGCCGCCGGAGGCGCCGCCGACGAAGCCGTCGATCCAGGCGGCGGCGTCGGCGGGCGGGGTGCCCGGGGAGAGGGCGAGGGCCATCAGCCGGGCGGCCTCGTCCTCGGCGAGCCTGCCGTCGTCGAGGAGGAGCCGGGCGGCCCGGCCCCGGATGACCCCGGCGACGGTGTCCCGGGCCGCGAGTACACCGAGCACGTCCCGCCAGCGGTCGGGCAGGTCCCCGCAGTCGGGGAGGAGTCCGATCGCGGTGTGGACGGAGTCGAGCCGCTCCCGCATGGCGGCGGCGCCGTCCGCGTCGAGCCCGGCGCAGGCGGGCGGCAGTCCGACGCAGATCCGGTCGGCGAGGCCGGTGGCGACCCCGGCGAGCGCGGCGGTGTCCGTGGTCCGTACGTCGCCGTAGCGCAGGGCGCGGGCGAGGGCGGGCAGGGCCTCGGCGAGATGGGCGACGTCGCTGTCGAGCGCGGCGCGGTCGGCGAGGGTACGCATCACCACGGGCAGGGCGTCGGTGAGTTCGGCGAGGAGGCACTGTTCGGCGAGGGCGGTGACGGCGGAGAGTTCGGCGGCGGCGGCCGCGTCGTGTTCGGCCCTGGCGGTGGCGGCGGAGAGCACGGTGGTGCCCCAGACCCCGGCCTCGGCGATCTTGACGTGGAGTTCGGGTTCCCAGCGGAGCTGCCAGGTCTCGCGGAAGGTACCGGTCCCGGCCCGTCCGGCGGCGGGGGTGCCCCAGTCGACGCCGAGCAGCCGCAGCCGGTGCAGCAGCCGGCTCCTGGCCGTGTCGGTCTCCTTGCGGAGGTCGAGTTCGAGGGTGCGTTCCAGCGCCTCGGGCTTCAGCCGAAGACTGCGCTGGAGCCGGGTGAGATCGCGCTGGAGCGGGACGGCGGGCGCCGAGTCGGGGACCTCGCCGAGGACGTCGCCGACGATCAGCCGGTCCCGGACCAGTTCGAGCGGGACGTCGGAGCCGTCGCACATCACGGCCCGGATCGCGTCGGTGGTCTCGGTGAGTCCGGGCAGGGGGCGGCCGCGCATCACGGCGAGGGTCCCGGCGAGCCGTACGGCCTCGATGACATGGGCCGACGAGACACCCATGTCCTCGTCCCTGAGCAGTCCGGCGACCTTGGTGAGCCATCGCTCGACGGGCCGGTCGGGGGCGCCGAAGAGATGTCCGTACCAGCCGGGCGAGTCGATTCCGGCGCCGTAGCCGCTGCCGCGCGCCAGCCGCCGGTGCGTCCACGGCACCCAGGTGGTTTCGGTCCTGACCTTGGGCAGCCCCTTCAGCAGGGCCTTGTCCGCGGTGACGGTGGTCTTCTCGGCGAGCGCCGGGACGTGCCAGGCGCCGCAGACGACGGCGATCCGGTCGCCGAACTCCTTGCGGGCGGCCCGCAGCCGGAGCCGCATATGGGCCTCGCGGACCAGGTCGCGCTCGTGCCCGCCGTGGCCGTAGGTCTCCCGGAGGGCGGTCATGGCCTCGGCGAGTGCGGTGAAGGCGGCGAACGGGTCGTCGGAGCCGCGGTGTTCGACGGCGTCCTCCCACCAGCGTTCGGGGTCGTCGTATCCGGCGGCCTCGGCGAGTGCCGCGAGCGGGTCGATCCGCATCCGGTCGGGGTCGGCGGCCCCGGGTGCCGGGGTCCCGGGCCCGGCGGCGGGGTCGGCGGCCTCGGGGTCGCCGCCGGGTCCGGCCCCGCCGGGTACGCCGTCCTCGGCGGGGCCGGACGCGGATCCCCCCGGAACCGCGTCCGGCGCAGCCTCGGCCCCCCTGCCGGTGGTGTCGTCGGTGGAATCGGGACTGTCGGGAGCGTCGGCGCTGCCGGGGGTGACGGCGTTGCCGTCGGAGCCCGGCTTCGGTTCGCCGCTCAGGGCGAGGGAGTGCGCGGCGGGCAGGTCGATGAAGCGCACCGGGACGTCGTTGGCGAGGGCCCAGCGGATCGCCACCCATTCGGGGGAGAACTCGGCGAAGGGCCAGAACGCGGCCCGCCCCGGGTCGTCCACCGCGTGCGCGAGCAGGGCGACCGGCGGCCGGAGCCCCTCGTCGGCGGCGAGCGCCAGCAGGGCGTCGCCCTCGGGCGGTCCCTCGATCAGTACGGCCTCGGGCGCGGCGGCGGCCAGGGCGGCGGCGACGGCCCGGGCGGACCCGGGGCCGTGATGCCGTACGCCCAGCAGCAGCGGCCCGCCGTCACCGGACGGGAACGCTCCGGCCGTACGCCCGGCCGTCGCCGTACCCGTCCGCGCGGCCGGTACGGGGCTTCCGGCCGCCTCGGCGGCGGACTCCCGGACCGGCGCGGCGGCGGCGGTCACCGCCGGGTCGGGCTCGCCGGCCGTTACGGCCGCCGCCCGGACGGACATCCCGCCGGACCCGACGCGCCCCTCCGCCGGTACGGGCCTCCGCGCCCACGTAGTGGTCTCGGCTCCCGCCGTCGCGACGACTGCGGACCCCGGCCGGACGGCCCCCCCGGCCGTTGCGGACGCCGCACCGGACACGACGCGCCCACCCGGCGCCGCGACGGACTCCGTCCCCGCCCGAACAGGCTTCGCCGCCGTCTCGGCGGTCGCCGTCACCGCCCGAACGGGCTCCCCGGACGAGGCGGCGCCTCCCGGCTCAGCGGGGGTCTGTTCTCCGGGCCGTACGGCGCTTCCGGTCCCTCCCGGGATCGGCGGCCCGGCCTGGACGGCCTGCGCGACGGTCGGCACCGTCTTCGCGGCGGTCATGCGCTGACCTCACGGCAGGCGCGGTAGAAGTCCTTCCAGCCGTCGCGCTCGCGGACCACGGTCTCCAGATACTCCTGCCAGATCACCCGGTCGGCCGCCGGGTCGCGGACCACGGCGCCGAGGATCCCGGCCGCGATGTCGGCGGGGCGCAGTATCCCGTCGCCGAAGTGCGCGGAGAGGGCGAGACCGCCCGTGACCACGGAGATCGCCTCCGCCGTCGAGAGCGTCCCCGACGGGGACTTGAGCTTGGTACGGCCGTCGGACGAGACCCCGTCGCGCAGCTCGCGGAAGACGGTCACGACGCGCCGGATCTCCTCGACGCCCTCGGGCACGGCGGGCAGTTCGAGCGACCTGCCGATCTGGTCCACCCGCCGGGAGACGATGTCGACCTCGTCGTCGGCCGTCGCGGGCAGCGGCAGCACGACCGTGTTGAAACGGCGGCGCAGGGCGCTGGACAGCTCGTTGACCCCCCGGTCGCGGTCGTTGGCCGTGGCGATCAGATTGAAGCCCCGGACCGCCTGCACCTCCTCGCCCAGCTCCGGCACGGGCAGGGTCTTCTCGGAGAGGATGGTGATCAGGGTGTCCTGGACGTCGGCGGGGATCCGGGTCAGCTCCTCCACCCGGGCCGTCATGCCGTCCCGCATGGCGCGCATCACCGGGCTGGGGACGAGCGCGTCCCGGCTGGGCCCGTGGGCGAGCAGCCGGGCGTAGTTCCAGCCGTAGCGGATGGCCTCCTCCGGCGTACCCGCCGTGCCCTGGACGAGCAGGGTGGAGTCGCCGCTGACGGCGGCGGCGAGATGCTCCGACACCCAGGTCTTCGCGGTGCCCGGGACGCCGAGCAGCAGCAGCGCGCGGTCGGTGGCGAGGGTGGTGACCGCGACCTCGACGATCCGGCGGGGCCCCACGTACTTCGGGGTGATCACCGTGCCGTCGGGCAGGGTGCCGCCGAGCAGATAGAGCGATACGGCCCACGGCGACATCCGCCAGCCGACCGGGCGGGGCCGGTCGTCGGCGGCGGCCAGCGCGGCGAGTTCGGACGCGAAGGCGTCTTCCGCGTGCGGCCGCAGGGCGTCCGCGGACGGCTGTCCGGCGCTGTCGCCGGTGCTTTCGCCGGTGGTGGCCGCGGTGGTCTCTTCGATGGTTCCGGACACGGGTGTGACTCCCCCTCAAACGTCGTTCCGCAAGGTCGGTCCGAGCTGTTCCCCACACTGCACCACCCCACTGACAATTGACCGTTTCCGCAGGTGGAGGCGGGTTCGAGGGGCGTTGTCAGTGGTGCCCCGTACGGTCGGAGACATGAATGCACCGGGGGTTCGCTGGACGCCGGAACAGGTGCTGTCACTGGCTCCTGACGCGGCATCACAGAAGGCGGGGAACAAGCTCGCCACGGCCGGACCGTGGTCCGGCGCCGGAAACGACGGCGAGGGCGCCGTCTGGGGGTTGTGCAAGGGCAGCGGCAAGAAGCCGTATCAGACGGTCGTCGACACGACCGGGCCCGCGTACAGCTGCAGTTGTCCCAGCCGCAAGTTCCCGTGCAAGCACGCGCTGGGGCTGTTGCTGCTCTGGGCGGGCGACGAGCACGCGGTGAGCGGCGGCACGGTGCCCGACTGGGCCGGGCAGTGGCTCGACGGGCGGCGGAAGCGCGCGGAACAGCAGCGCGAGCGAAACGCGGGGAATGCGGGAAGTACAGAGAATACGGAGGCGGAGGCGGCCGGGTCCGGCCGCGCCGCCGACACCGACGCCGCCCGCCGCCGGGCGGAGCGCCGGGCCGAGCGGATCACGGCGGGCGCGACCGAACTGGAGCAGCGCCTGGCGGATCTGCTGCGCGGCGGGCTCGCCTCGGCGGACCACAGCGGATACGGCCTCTGGGAGGAGACCGCGGCCCGGATGGTCGACGCCCAGGCGCCCGGCCTCGCGGCCCGGGTACGGGAGCTGGGGGCGATCCCCGGCTCTGGCCCCGGCTGGCACGTCCGGCTGCTGGAGGAATGCGCCCTGATCCATCTGCTGGACGCGGCCTGGCTGGGCCGGGACGCCCTGCCGGAGCCGCTGGCCGCGACGGTCCGCACCCGGGTGGGGATCAGCTCCCCGGCCGTCGGTCCGGCCGTACGGGACCGCTGGCGCGTCCTCGCGCAGTACGACTCGTCCGACGGCAAGGTCACCACCCGCCGGGTCTGGGTCCACGGCGCCGAATCCGGCCGTACGGCCCTGCTGCTCTCCTTCGGCGCGGCCGGCCGCTCCCCCGGGCTCGCCCTGCCCGTCGGGGGCGAACTGGCGGGTGAACTGGCGTTCTACGCCGGCGCGGGACAGCTACGGGCCGAGCTGCGCGACGAACACCGGATCACCGGCGAGCCCGCCGCCCCGCCGCCCGGCGGACCGGTGACGGCCGCCCTCGCCGACTACGGGCGGGCCCTGGCCGAAGACCCGTGGCTGGAGACCTGGCCGGTGACGCTCACCGAGGTCGTCCCGGCCCCCGTCCCCTCCGGCGACGGCACCGCCGACGGCTGGCAACTGGCCGACGCGACCGGCGACGCGGCGATCCCGCTGGCACCGGCCGCGCTCTCCAGACCCGGCCTCTGGAAGCTCATAGCCCTCTCCGGCGGCGAACCGGTCACGGTCTTCGCCGAGTTCGGGCACGCGGGAGCACTGCCCCTCGCCGCGTGGTCGCCCGCGGCGGGCGCCGAGCCGATACCCCTGGTCTGACCCGGGTCCCTGGTACCGGGTCTCCCTGATACCGGGTCCCGGGGCGGCCAGGGAAGCCCCGGAGGGACCGGGCCGGGTCCGTGGTGGTGTCACGGTCACCACGGGACCGGCCCGGGGCCCGGGACGTCCATCCGTCGTACGAACCGTCGCGATCAGCTCTGCTCAACGATGAACCGCCGGCCATCAACCGAGGAGTCAGCGTCCAGCACCCGACGACGCCCACGTCGAAAGCCCGCTCGGACCACGGAATCAACCACCGGAAACGACATCCCTCAACCGCCCGCCGCATGTTCGCGCCATCCGCGCCACTCCCGGCGAGCGACCAGGAACGGCACACCCCTTAACCCGTACGCCGCGGACACAGCCAGCACCCCCGTCGAGCCGTCGCCCGCCCCCTCCGGGCCGGGCGGCGGCCCGGCACACCACACCACCCGTCCTCGGGAGAGAAGGCCCTCACCACCATGTCGCAGCGCATCACCGACACCACGGGCCCCGCCTCGTGGGAAGACCTGGTCACCGCGGCCCTGCTCGGCACGGACCGGCGGGAGCCGCCCCCGGCCACCCTGACCCCGGGCAAGGACGCGCCCGCCGCGCTCCTCGACGCAGCGGCGGTCCACACCGTCCGCCGCCGGGCCGGACTCCGGCCCGCCACAGCGGCGCCCCGGCCCGACCCCGCGCCCGCCGACGACCGGAACGAGCTGCCCCCGGCCGCCCACCGCCGACTCCTCCAATTCCTCACCGACCGGGCCGCCCCCGCCGCGGGCGGCCGCCGGGGCGCCGCGCCCGACCTCACCGAACTACTGCCCCAATGGCTCGCCGCCGCCAACGAACACGGCTACCGGGCCCCGGCGCCCCTACTGCCCGCCCTCCTCGACGCCGCCCGGGCCCGTGCCGACCTCCGCCCGCAGACCCTGTCCTTCGCCGGAGCCCGCGGACTGTGGCTCGCCCGGTTCAACCCCGAATGGAAATACGCCCTGCGGGGCGCGGTCGGCGGCAGCGTGCTCCTCCCCGCCGCCGACGACACCAACGCCGTCCTGCAACTCTGGGAAGAGGGCCTCTTCGCCGAGCGAGTCGCCCTGCTGGAGTCCATCCGCGCCGCGGCCCCCGCCCGCGCCCTCGCCCTCCTCACCGGCACCTGGCGCACCGAACGCGCCGAGGACCGGCTGATGTTCCTCGACACCCTGCGCACCGGGCTCTCCGACAACGACGAGAACTTCCTCGAACACACCCTCGGCGACCGCAGCCGCAATGTCCGCGCCGCGGCGGCCGAACTGCTCTCCGCCCTGCCCCGGTCCGCGTTCGCGGAACGGATGGCCGCCCGCGCCACCGCCTGCGTCCGGCCCGGCACCGCGCCCGGCACCATCGCCGTCGAAGCCCCCCGGGAATGCGACACCGGCATGCAGCGCGACGGCGTCGTCCCCAACCCGCCGACCGGACGCGGCAAACGGGCCTGGTGGCTGAGCCAGATCGTCGAATCCGCCCCGCTGACCGTCTGGAGCCGGATCCTCGCCGGGCGCGCGCCCGGCGAGATCGTCACCCTCACGGTCGCCGACGGCTGGGCCGACGAACTCCACACCGCCTGGTGCCGCGCCGCCGTCCGCCAGCGCGACGCGGAATGGGCCCGGGCGCTCCTCGGCGCCCCCGCCGCGTCACCCGAGACCGGACCCGGCACCGCCTCCCTCTCCGAACGCGCCAAGCTCCTGAACATCCTCCCCCCGGGGGAACGAGCCCGATGGGCGGCAGAGTTCGTCTCCGCGCACGGCCTCTCCGACGCGTTCCAACTCCTCGGCGTCTGCGCCGTCCCCTGGGCCGAACCCCTCGGACACGCCGTCGTCGACGCGCTGGAGATCGCCCGCGAAGCCGGTAGCTACCCCTGGAGCTTCAGCGGCGTGATGGGCCTCGCCGAACGCTGCCTCGACCCGGCGGAGGCGTCCCGCCTGGACCTCCTCACAGCGGCCCCCGAGGAATCGGAGACGTCGTCACCGGGAGCGGGCACGTACTGGTCGGAAGCGTTCCACCGCCTGGTGTCGACGCTGCGTCTCCGCGAGGCGATGCACCGGGAACTAGCGCCCTGAGGATTCCTGGCGCCGGAGCCCCGACCCGCCGGGTGGGGGGTGCCTGCGTCCAGGCGGGGTCGTTCGCGCCTCAGGCGCCGGCGGGGCTGTGGAGGATGTGACCGTTGCTCCGGCGGTATGCGGGCGGTCTTGTTCTGTGGCGGGAGGGTCGGTGGCCTCCGGGCTCACCTCCTCACGGACGGCGGAAGTGGGGTCGCCTGGGAGGGAGACCCGTTTCTTCTCCGCCGTCCTCCCCCAAAGCTGCCTTTGGGGGGACCCCCAGGGGGCGACCCTGCACCCCCCGACCACGCCGACCGCGCATGCCGCTCGGGGCTGGAGCCCGTCCCGGGGAGGGGAACGGTGCCACTTGAGGTCGGTGGTCCACCCGCGCGCCGGTGGCTGGCTGGTCGCGCAGTTCCCCGCGCCCCTGGTTGCTCCTCCTCTCGGCCTCCGAAAAGGGCCCCGCCTCTCTTACCGGGGTCGGGCCCCCTTTTCAGGACCGGCGATGGGGAGAGCATTGAGGGGCGCGGGGAACTGCGCGAACGGCCCACGACGGCCCGCGGTCGCCCGAGAACACCCGCCCCGCAGGGCGAGGCCCGGGTTCGGGGCGGCGCCCCGGAGGGCGACAGGCGGGCCGAGCGCTCCCCGTCGGCGCGGGACGGGGCCTCAGGGCGTCGTGGCGCGGAATGTCGTGGTGACCCAGTCGACGATGGACGTCGTCGTCGCGCCGGGGGTGAAGATCTCCGCCACCCCCTGCTCCTTCAGCGGAGCGATATCCGCTTCGGGGATGATGCCGCCGCCGAAGACCCGGATGTCTTCCGCGTCCCGTTCCTTCAGGAGTTCGAGCACCCTCGCGAAGAGGGTGTTGTGGGCGCCGGAGAGGATGGAGAGGCCGATCGCGTCGGCGTCTTCCTGGATCGCCGTGTCGACGATCTGTTCGGGGGTCTGGTGGAGGCCGGTGTAGATGACCTCCATTCCGGCGTCCCGGAGGGCCCGTGCGATCACCTTCGCGCCCCGGTCGTGGCCGTCGAGGCCCGGTTTGGCCACTACTACCCGGATCGGACCGGTCACACCCATTTCTGCCTCCACACCCTGCTGCGCCACCGAGTGAACGATCGTTATCCCCAGCATCCCGCACGGGGCCGTTTCGCGGTGGATCTGGAGGGGGAAATCACATGTGGGACCAGTTCGACTCGCGGCGTACCCGCTTCGGGGGCCCTTCGGCCTTCCGTGCGGGCGCGTTCGCGAAGGTGCCGCTTCCGGGGCCCGCGCGGCGAGCCTCCCCGAGCCGTCCGGGGCCGCGTGGACCGTGTGGCGCGGCGCCGTGAGGGCGGACGGGAGCCGGTGTCGCCTCCCGTGTGCCGTACGGAGGTGGGTCCATGCAGGTCCTGTCCTTCATTTCCGGGGTTCCGGATGCCGTCGGCCTGGTGACGACGGGCCGTCGTACGTTCGGGCAGTTGTGGGAGCTCTGCGAGCCGAGGATGCCCGCCGCCGCGCTGCGGTCGACGGCGCTGGAGCTGGCGATCCTGGCCGGGCATCTGATGCTGTATCCCTCGGGTCTCACGGATGAGCGCCCGGGTTCCGGCCCGGCGGGCGGGCCGGTTCCGGAGGCGCCCCGGCCGGGCGCGCCCCGGCGGTCCCGGGAGGACGGGCCGGCGGAGCCCCGGCCCGTGCTGATGCTGCACGGCTTCGTGGACAACCGCTCGGTGTTCGTCCTGTTGCGCCGCTCGCTGGCCCGGCACGGCTGGCGGGAGCTGCAATGTCTGAACTATTCGCCGCTGACCTGCGATATCCGGGTCGCGGCCGAGTTGCTGGGCCGCCATGTCGAGGAGGTCTGCGCCCGGACGGGCCGGGACGGGGTGGATCTGGTGGGGCACAGTCTGGGCGGGCTGATCGCGCGCTATTACGCCCAGTGTCTCGGCGGTGACCTGCGGGTACGGAATGTGGTCACGCTCGGCACCCCGCATGAGGGCACCTCGGTGGCACCGCTGGCCAGCGCGCATCCCATCGTGCGGCAGATGCGGCCGGACTCGCCGCTGATCACGGAGCTGCGCCGTCCGGCGCCCGGCTGCCGGACGCGTTTCACCAGTTTCTGGAGCGAGCTGGACCGGCTGATGGCTCCGGTGGAGACGGCCCGGCTGGACCATCCCGATCTGCGGACGGAGAACGTCCGGGTGACCGGGATCGGCCATCTCGCCCTGCCCGTCCATCCGGCCGTCGCGGCGCGGATCCGGGAGGTGCTGGCCGGTCCGGACGGCGGCCGGGCGGCGGGTCCGGGGGCGCCCGGGACCGTTACCGGTGAGCCGGTCCGGGTGGGGTGACCGGGGGCGCCGTCCCGGTACGGCTCCGGTGGCGGGGTGTACCGCAGAACCTCACCCCGAGTGACGCCCTGTCGAACGGATTTCGAACGTACGGCCAAGGGTGTGTGCACGCCTCGCCGAAAGGCGCTCGAATGCCCGTTTCCTGACGGCGTAAAACCTGTGGAAGATTGTCGCCGTCGCATACCGCCGGGTACAGTCGCGCCACTGGTTCCCCTCTGGGTCCCGTGTGCTTCATGACCTGGATTCCAGTGGTCCTGCTGCCGAGGCGAGAGAGAAGTTGGTGAACGACCAGCACGCCCACACCGGGTACGTCGGCCACGACGGATACCCCACCGGCGGCTTTGAGACCGACCCCCTCTTCGGCGCTCTTCCGGATGCCGGCTCGGAGTCCGGCGTCCAGTACGACGCCACCCAGTGGGTCACCGGTTCCCATGAGACGACGACTGCCGCCGGTTACGCCGGGGAGTACCAGTCGTACGGCACGGACGGCTACGGATCCCCGGGCGTCACGGATGTCACGGGCGTCGCCGGATACGACGCGACGTACGACACCACCGGCCAGTGGGACGCCTCGGCCTGGAACCAGGCCGCCCCCGAAGCGCAGTCGGCGCCGTACGAGGGCGCGGCGGCCACCTTCGGCTACGACTCCGGGAGCGGCCAGTGGGCCGCGCCCGTCTTCGAGTCGGGCAGCTATGACGCCACCGCCTGGAACACGGCCGCGCCGGACACCGGCTTCGACACGGGTTCCGGCGCCGTACTCGACGGCGTCGCCGAGCCGCTGCCGCTGGTTCCCCAGCAGTACGCGCCGGAGCAGGAGTTCGGCACCCCCGGCGCCACCGACTTCGGGACGCAGGAATTCGACCCGGCGATGATGGCCGATGCGAGCGGCGTCGACGAGACCGCCGTCGTACCCGCCGTCGACTACGAGAACCACGGGCACGACCTGGGAGACCTGGGAGACCTGGGGGACCTGGGCGAGATCACCGCCGACGACGGCGAGGCCCCGGACGACGAGCCCTCGTACGGCACGATCACCGGCGCCGCGCCCGTCACCCCGCGCCCCGTGCGGCGCGCGGGCGGCGGCGGTGGCCGCGGCCGGCGCCGTACGCCCGCCAAGCGTTCGGCCCTGCTGACCGTCGCCGTGCCCTCCGCCTGTGTGATGGGGGTGGCGGGGATCGCCGCCGCTTCCGTGGGCGACCTCGGGTCCGAGCCGAAGAAGAAGACGGACACCACGACCCTGGCCGCCGCCGATACGGCCGCCGTCGAGCAGGTCGCGGCGAACAACCGGATGGACACCCAGCTCGCCGCGCTCAGCGCGGAGGCCCGTGACTTCGGCGACCGGGCGTCCCGGACGCAGGAGCGGATCGACCTCAAGGCCCGCCAGGAGGCGGAGCGGCAGAAGCGCGAGGCCGAAGCCAAACGGAAGGAAGCGCTCCGGCCGAAGTTCGCCCTGCCGGTCGCGCAGAAGGGTCTGAGCACCTACTACGGGGAGTCCGGGGTCAACTGGATGGCCCTGCACACCGGAATCGACTTCCCGGTCGACTACGGCGCCGAGGTGATGGCCGCGACCGACGGTGTGGTCAGGACCCAGTACAACGGGGCGTACGGAAACATGGTCATCGTGACCGCGCCCGACGGTACCGAGACCTGGTACTGCCATCTGGCGTCCGCGAAGGTCCGCTCCGGGAAGGTGAAGGCCGGTGATGTGATCGGTTACGCCGGAAGCTCCGGCAACTCCACCGGTCCCCATCTGCACTTCGAGGTCCGGCCCGGCGGCGGCTCCCACATCAATCCGCTGACCTGGCTCCAGAGCAAGGGCCTCAACCCCCTCTGACACATACGGTTCCGGAACCGGCCCCGCCCGCGGGGCCGGTTCCGTCGTTCATGGCCCGGGGGCGGCTACAACTTCTCGACCGGCGCGTACCGCAGCAGCAGCCGCTTGGGCTTGGCGTCCCCGAAGTCGATCGTGGCCTGGGCGTCCGAACCGGCGCCCCTGACCTCGACCACGGTCCCGAGACCGAACTGGTCGTGGGTGACCCGGTCGCCGATCGCCAGGGCGATCACCGGCCGTTCGGACGCCCCGCCGCGCCGGGTGGCGAAGCCCGTGGCGGCGGTGGTACGGGAACCCGAGCGGGCGGACGGCATCGACGGCAGCCGCGACCCGGAAGCGGAGACCGCCCCGGCGGGCGCGCCCATCGGACCGGTCCGCTTCCACTCCAGATGCTGTCCGGGGATCTCCTCCAGGAAGCGGGACGGCGGATTGTACGAGGGCTGGCCCCAGGCGCTCCGCATCGAGGCCCGGGTCAGATAGAGCCGTTCCCGGGCGCGGGTGATCCCGACATAGGCGAGCCGGCGCTCCTCCTCCAGCTCCTTGGTCTGGCCGAGGGCCCGCATATGCGGGAAGACGCCGTCCTCCATCCCGGTGAGGAAGACCACCGGGAACTCCAGGCCCTTCGCGGTGTGCAGGGTCATCAGGGTGATGACCCCGCTGCCCTCCTCGTCCTCGTCGGGGATCTGGTCGGAGTCGGCGACCAGGGCGACCTGCTCCAGGAACTCGGCGAGCGTGCCCGCGCCCTCCTCCTCGGTCCTGGCCTGCTCGAACTCCAGCGCCACCGCCGCCAGTTCCTGAAGGTTCTCGATCCGGGTCTCGTCCTGCGGATCGGTGGACGCCTGGAGTTCGGCGAGATAGCCGGTCCGCTCCAGGACGGCCTCCAGGACGACGGCGGGTCCGGCGCCGGAGTCCACGATCGTCCGCAGCTCCTCCATCAGCACATTGAACCGCTTGACGGCGTTGGCCGAGCGGGCGGCCATCCCGTACGCCTCGTCCACCCGGCGCAGCGCCTGCGGGAAGGTGATCTTCTCCCGGAGGGCCAGGGCGTCGATCATCGCCTCGGCCCGTTCGCCGATGCCCCGCTTGGGGACGTTGAGGATCCGGCGGAGCGGAACATTGTCCTCGGGGTTGGCGAGCACCCGCAGATAGGCCAGGACGTCCCTGACCTCCTTGCGCTCGTAGAAGCGGACCCCGCCGACGACCTTGTACGGCAGCCCGACCCGGATGAAGATCTCCTCGAAGACCCGGGACTGGGCGTTGGTGCGGTAGAAGACGGCCACATCGCCCGCCTTGGCGTCGCCCGCGTCGGTGAGCCGGTCGATCTCGTCGGCGACGAACTGGGCCTCGTCGTGCTCGGTGTCGGCGACATAGCCGGTGATCCGGGCGCCCTCGCCCGCGTTGGTCCACAGGTTCTTGGGGCGGCGGCTCTCGTTGCGCTCGATCACGGCGTTGGCGGCGGAGAGGATCGTCTGCGTGGAGCGGTAGTTCTGCTCCAGCAGGATCGTGGTCGCCTCCGGGTAGTCCTCCTCGAACTGGAGGATGTTGCGGATGGTCGCGCCGCGGAAGGCGTAGATCGACTGGTCGGCGTCGCCGACCACGCACAGCTCGGCGGGCGGCAGATCCTCCCGCCCCGTCCCCACCAGCTCCCGGACCAGGGTGTACTGCGCGTGGTTGGTGTCCTGGTACTCGTCGACCAGGACATGGCGGAAGCGCCGCTGGTAGTGCTCGGCGACGTCCGGGAACGCCTGGAGCAGATGGACCGTGGTCATGATGATGTCGTCGAAGTCCAGCGCGTTGGCCTCGCGCAGCCGCGACTGGTACATCCGGTACGCCTCGGCCAGCGTCTTCTCGAAACCATCGGCCGCCTGGTCGGCGAAGGACTCGTCGTCGATCAGCTCGTTCTTCAGATTGGAGATCTTGGCGCTGAAGGACTTCGGCGGGAACTTCTTCGGGTCCAGATCGAGATCGCGGCAGACCAGCGCCATCAGGCGCTTGGAGTCGGCGGCGTCGTAGATCGAGAAGGAGGAGGTGAAGCCGAGCTTCTTCGACTCCCGGCGGAGGATCCGGACACAGGCGCTGTGGAAGGTGGAGACCCACATCGCGTTGGCCCGGGGGCCGACCAGCTGCTCGACCCGCTCCTTCATCTCACCGGCGGCCTTGTTGGTGAAGGTGATCGACAGTATCTCGCCGGGGTGGGCCCGGCGGGTGGCCAGCAGATGGGCGATCCGGTGGGTCAGTACCCGGGTCTTGCCGGAGCCCGCCCCGGCGACGATGAGCAGGGGCGAGCCGGTGTGCACCACGGCGGCGCGCTGCTGCTCGTTCAGCCCGTCGAGCAGCGCGTCCGGGTCGACGACCGTACGCGGAGCGCCGTCGCGGTGGTACGCGTCACGGTCCGGGGGCAGGTCGTAGTCGCCCTGGAAGAGGCCGTCGGGGATCTCCTCGGGGGCGTGGTCCTCCGGGCCCTCCCGGTCCTCGGGCGGCGGAGGCGGCTCCTCCGGCTGCTGCTGGAGGCGGGCCAGGAAGTCTTCGTCAAAGAGGCTGCTCATCGCTCTCCGAGTCTATGCCGGGCCACTGACAGCCCGGGTCCGCTCCGGCGGAATCCGCGCCACGACGGCCGGGCCGCGCCCGGGCGAACCGGGACGCGGCCGGGACGCCCGCCGGTCCCAGGCCGTGTCACGACGGCCGCGCCGCGCCCGGCCGGACCGGGATCCGGGGCGGAGGTGCCGGTCGGGACGTCGGGCCCGGGGCGGGCCCGGCGCGACCGGTCAGGTCCAGAGCGTCGCGATGAAGATGTTCACGACCGTCAGTCCGCCCACCGCCGCGAAGACCGGCTTCTCCACCCGCTCCTCGTCCCGCTTCACGTACACCAGCGCCAGGATCACCACCAGGACGGCCATCTTGATGCCGATCTTCAGGTTGTTGACCGTCTGGTCGTCCGCCTGGTTGAGACCGACCAGGGCCACGCCCGTGATCAGCATCGTCAGCGCGCCGTGCAGCATCGCCGGGCCGAAGCGGGCGGCGCCCTCGCCCATGGCCTTCATCTGGGTGAGGAATCCACCGAGCAGGGACGCGATACCGATGATGTGGAGCGCCACGAACACATTGATGAGTACGTCCATACGGCGGAGCCTAGCCACCGCCGTAGCACCCCTCTTCGGCCGGGTATGCCTCGTTCATCGCTTCGGTCGGACCCCGACTCCAATCGATACCCGGCGTGACGAAACCCTTACGGATGGCTTCATTCGTGGTCCATCTTGGGGCAGAATCGGTCGTTCCGCCTCCACGCCGTGACCTCAGGCTTAGCGTCCTGCCCCGGATGACCCAGACGGCCGCCGACCGCGGCCGAGCACAACCGAGCACAACCGGGGAAGGACGTGGACGCCCTCGTGGCAGCGCACCGCAAACCGAAGCAGGCCCGGCGGAACCCGTTCGCCGTACGGCCCGCCGCCAGGACCGCCACCACCCTGGCGCTCGCGGGCGCGGCGACCGCCACCGCGTTCAACGGGACCGGTGCCGCCGACCCCGTACTCACCCCGGCGCAGATCAAGGCCCGGGTCGACCAGCTCTACCAGGAGGCGGAGGCCGCCACCGAGGCGTACAACGGCGCGAAGGACCGGACCGACCGGGCGCGGGAGGAGCTGGACCGGCTGCGGGACGAGACCGCCCGGCGGACCGAGCGGCTGAACGCCAGCCGGTCCGCCCTCGGTTCCATCGCCGGGGCGCAGTACCGGGCCGGGGCCGTCGACCCGGCGATCCGGCTCGCCCTCGACTCCGACCCCGACGGCTATCTGGAACGGGCCGCGATCGACCGGCTCGTCGGGCGGCGGACCGCGGCGGTCGTCATGGACGTACGGGGTCAGCTCGCGGCCGTCGACGGGCTGCGGGACCGGGCCGGGCGGCAGCTCGACGACCTCCGGGAGCGGCAGGACGAACTGGCCCGCCACAAGACCGAGGTCCGGCGGAAGCTGGCGACGGCGGAGGGAATGCTGAAGCGGCTGGAGGCCGCGGAGCCTACGGCGGGCGCGGGGGCTGGTTCGGTTCCGGGGGCGCCGGGTCGGGGCGACGGCCGGGCCGGGGCGGTCGCGGACGCCGCCGGGACGGCCGCGCCCACACCCCGGGCCGCGCGGGCGGTGGCCTACGCGTACGGGGCGCTCGGCAAGCCGTACGTCTGGGGCGCGACGGGTCCCGCGTCGTACGACTGCTCCGGGCTGACCCAGGCGGCGTGGCGGGCGGCGGGGGTGTCCCTGCCGAGGACCACGTACACCCAGATCGGCGCGGGGCGGCGGGTCGCCCGGTCCGAACTCGCCCCCGGTGACCTGGTCTTCTTCTATCCCGGGGTGACGCATGTCGGGATGTACGTGGGCGGCGGCCGGATGATCCACGCGCCCCGGCCGGGCGGGGTGGTGCGGTTCGCGCGGGTGGACGAGATGCCGTTCGCGGGGGCGGTACGACCGGCGTAGCCGAGGCTGTCGGCACGGCCGCCGGGGCGTTGCGGGGAGCGTCGCGTCAGATCAGCCGGCGGGCCGTGGCCCAGCGGGTGAGTTCGTGGCGGTTGGAGAGCTGGAGCTTGCGGAGGACCGCCGAGACATGGGACTCGACCGTCTTGACCGAGATGAAGAGCTGCTTGGCGATCTCCTTGTAGGCGTAGCCCCGGGCGATCAGCCGCAGCACCTCGCGTTCCCGCTGGGTGAGGCGGTCCAGGTCCTCGTCGACCGGCGGGGCGTCCGTGGAGGCGAAGGCGTCGAGGACGAACCCGGCCAGCCGGGGCGAGAAGACCGCGTCGCCCTCCTGGACCCGGAAGACCGAGTCGATCAGGTCGGTGCCGGTGATGGTCTTGGTGACATAGCCGCGCGCGCCGCCCCGGATGACGCCGATGACGTCCTCGGCCGCGTCGGAGACCGAGAGCGCCAGGAACCGTACGGGATGTTCGGCCGCGCCCATCAGCGGGGCGCAGCGGCGCAGTACCTCGACCCCGCCGCCGCCGGGGAGGTGGACGTCGAGGAGGACGACCTCCGGCCGGGTCGCGGTGATCACGGTGACCGCCTGGTCGACGTCGGCCGCTTCGCCGACGACCTCGACGCCGGTGGTCTCGGTCCGGCCGATCTCGGCCTGGACCCCGGTCCGGAACATCCGGTGGTCGTCGACGAGGACCACTCTCACCCGGCGCGGCTGCTCGCCGTCCGTCCGCCCGTCCCCCGGCCGTCCTGCCCGCTCCGCCGTCATCCGTCCGCCCTCTCCATGGTCAGCTCCACTTCCGTGCCCTCCCCGGGCGCCGAGGTCAGCCGGGCCGTCCCGCCGTTGCGCCGCATCCGGCCGACGATCGACTCCCGGACGCCCATTCTGTCGTCCGGGACGGCCTCGGGGTCGAATCCGGGTCCGCGGTCGCGGACGGAGACGAAGACGGTACGGCCGTCGACCTCGGCGAACACCTGTACGGGGCCGCCCTCGCCACCGTACTTGGCGGCATTGACCATCGCTTCGCGCGCGGCCTGCATACAGGCGGTGAGCCGTTCGTCCAGCGGGCAGTCGCCGACCACCACGACCTCCAGCGGTACGCCGTGTTTGTCCTCGACCTCGGCGGCGGCCCGCTTCACGGCCTCGGCGAGGGTGTCGGGCTCCTCTTCCTCCTCCTTGCCGGTGCCCTCGGGTCGGTAGAGCCAGTTGCGCAGCTCCCGTTCCTGGGCGCGGGCGAGTCTGCGGACCTCGCCGGGGTCGTCGGCGCGGCGCTGGATCAGGGTGAGGGTGTGCAGTACGGAGTCGTGGACGTGGGCGGCGACCTCGGCCCGTTCCTGGGCCCGGATCCGCATCGTCCGCTCCTCGGACAGGTCCTGGGTCATCCGGACCAGCCACGGCCCGGCGAGCAGGGCGATCCCGGCGATGACGGCGACGGCCGCGGTGAGGACGTTGCCGAGCTGGGCGGCCGAGCCCCGGACGACCATGAAGGCGGTGAGCCCGGTGCCGACGAGGGCGACGCCGACCAGGGCGCGGGCGAACTGGAAGAGGCGGCGGTGCCGGGAGTCGGCGGCGGTCCAGCGGGCCCGGCGGGCGTTGTCCGCCTGCCGCCAGACCAGCACCACCCCGGCGCCGATCAGCAGCGTCGGCCAGATGTAGCGGTCGGCCGGGCCGGTGGTGTTGAGGTCGCTGATGAAGATCAGACAGCCGATGCCCAGGGCGACCAGGGCGAAGATCTGCCCCTTGTCCGGTTTGCGGAGCTTGCGGCGGCCGTCGGCGGCGGCTTCGAAGAGCGAGCGGTGTTCGGCGGCCCGGCCCCCGATTCCGAGGGGGACGAAGACCCAGAAGGCCGCGTAGAGCAGTATCCCGAGGCCGTCGGCGAGCAGCAGGGCGAGGAAGACCAGCCTCACCCAGGCGACCGGGACGCCCAGATGCCCGGCGAGGCCGCGGGCCACTCCGCCGAGGAGCCGTCCGTCGGCGCTGCGGTAGAGCCTGCGCAGCGGTACGTCCTCCTCGGCGGGCGCGGTGGCGCGCGCGGACCGCGGGGAGTCGGCGGCCGGGCGGGGCGGGGCGGCGGGCATGGCTCGATCGTCACACGGAACGGCGGCCTTCCGGTATCGGGGGCGACCCCGAGAACGACCCTGAGCGCGGCCGGGCCGGGGCATACCGGGGGATGACGCCGGGGCGGTGTCCGGGGTCGGTACCCGGGGCGATATCAGGGACGGGCCAGGGTCGTCCCCGGTCCCTTCCGGGCGGCCGGGCCGTCACCATGGACGTATGAAGCAGCCGCGCCCGACCGCCGCCGCCGGCGGACCGCCCGGAGGACCGGACGAAGCCGTGCCCGTCGACCGGGCGGACCGGATCGACCGGGCCGACGTACCGGCCGACCGGGCCGACGTACGGGCGGACCAGGGCGGCGAACGGGCGGACCGGGCCGATCCGACGACCGGCCGGGGTACGGCCGACACCGGCGGTGGGACAGCCGACGCCGGTGGTCCGGCCGACGGTCCCGCCACAGCCCCGGGCAACGGATCCGGCGGATCCGGCGGGCCTCCTCCGGGCGCCGGGCCGGGCGACGGAACCCATGGTTCCGGAGCGGGAAGCGGGTCCGGAGCGTACGACGGCCCGCCCGGCCCGCCCGGCGACGGTGCCGCCGTGCTCCGTCCCCGGCAGCTCCGCCGGGACGGACGGCAGCGGGTGATCGGCGGGGTCTGCGGCGGTCTCGGCCGGTACTGCGACCTCGACCCGGTGATCTTCCGGGTCGTGCTGGGCGTACTCGCCGTCACCGGCGGCCTCGGGCTGATCTTCTACGGCTTCGCCTGGCTGCTGGTCCCCGCCGAGGGCGAGGAGGAGTCCGAGGGGCGGAAGCTGCTCGGCGGCCGGGTCGACGGCGCGGCACTGTCCGCTGTGTTCCTGGCCCTGATCGGCTGCGGGCTCTTCCTGACCCTGCTCAACAACCGCGGCACCCTCGCCTTCGCCGCCCAGCTCGCGATCGCCGCCACCGGGGTCGCCGTCTGGTCCCGGCGGCGTACGGCACCACCGGAGGGGGCGGTCCGGGCGCCGGGCGCCGGGCCGTCCGCGCACGCCGTCCCGGACGCGCCGCCGGAGACGAAGGCGCCGCCCGCGCCCGACAGCCCGTCCTGGTGGCGGGACCCCCCGGCCCGCCCCGGCGCCGACGGACCGGCGGCCCCCGGCTATCTGTGGGGCCCGGAGGACGCGGACGTCAGCGGCGTCGGCCGGGACAGGAACAGCGCCCCGCGGCGGCCCCGGGACCGGGAGGGCCCCCGTTCCATCGGCGGTACGGTCTTCGGTCTGGCCGCCCTCGCCTGCTATCTCGGGGTCCAGCTGAGCTGGACGCAGCAGCCGCTGGGCGTCAGCCTCCAGATCGGCCTCGCGGCGGCGCTCGGAGTGTTCGGCCTCGGTCTGGTGATCAGCTCGTTCCTGGGCCGTACCGGCTTCGGGACGATCTTCCTGACGGTGGTGACCGCCCTGCTGCTGGCCGGGGCGGCGTCCCTGCCCGAGAACATCGGCACCGACTGGCGGCGGGCGACCTGGCGGCCCGCGACGGCCGCCGCGGTCGAGGAGCGGTACGAACTGGGGACGGGGGTCGGCGTGCTGGACCTGTCCCGGGTGGCCCTGGCGCCCGGCCAGACCCTGACGACATCGGCCGCGGTGAGCCTCGGCAAGGCCGAGGTCATCGTCCCGGCCGGGGTGGAGGTCCGGCTGCGGGCGGAGGCGGGCGTCGGCGACATCAGGCTCCCCGGGGATCCGGAGAACGATATCGACATCTCCCCCGGCCAGGAGCGGAACGAGGTACTGCCCGCGCCCCGGCCGCCGGGCCCGCCGGGTCCCGGCGCGACGGCGAAGGCGGGTACGGTCGAGTTGTTCGTCCAGGTGAGCGTCGGACAGGTGGAGGTGACCCGTGCCGCGTCCTGACCCGGCCGTACGGTCCTCCGCGCCCGCCGGATCCGGCGCGTCCGGCGCGTCCGGCGCGTCCGGCGGAAAGACGTCCCCCGGGTTCCCCGCGCCCGGCGGGGAGGCGTGCCGTACGTCCGCCTCCCGGCGGTGGCCGATGCTGCACGGCTTCCGCCCCGGCCGGGCCACCGCCGGTACGGCGGCGCTGGCCACGACGCTGCTCTTCGCCGGGGACGCGGCCGGCAGCTGGAGCACCCCGTGGTTCGTGGTCTTCCCGGTGGTCTTCGGCGGTCTCGCGGTCGCGGGCGCGCTGGGCCTGGCCCATTACGGGCTGCGCCGCCGCCGTCTCGCGAGCAGCGCGTCCACCGAGAACAGCGCCGCCCCGCCGAGCACCAGCGGCAGCCAGGCCATGAGATAGACGAGGTCGTTGCCGTAGTAGTACGGCTCGGTCTGCCAGCTGACGGTCAGCCAGAGGCTGGCCGAGATCAGCGCCCCGCCGAGCGCGGCGACCCGGGTCAGCAGGCCGAGCAGCGTACCGACGCCGACGGCCAGCTCGCCCCAGGCGATCGCCTTGCCGAAGGCCACGGGGTCCTCCAGGCCGATGTCGACCAGCCAGGGCACGGCCGAGCCGTCCCGGACGGCGTGCATCATCGAGCCGATCGAGCCGGTGCCCTCGGCGGCCAGGAACGCGCTGTCGTCCAGTTTGTCGAGTCCGGCGTAGACGAAGGTCAGGCCGAGGAAGATCCGCAGGGGCAGCAGGGCGTGCCGGGCGCCCAGCTCCCGCAGCCGGTCGGCCCGGTGCCGCAGCCGGACGAGCAGGGCACGGAAACCGCCGCCGCTCTTTCCCGCTTCCCCGGCGCCGCCATCGGTACCGCTGCCGCCGGTGCCGTACCCCGCCGTGTCGTGCCGTGTGTACGCCATCACCCGTACCCTCTCTCCCGCCGGACCGGCTGCCCTGCTGGCGTGCTGTCGCGTGTCGTGCCCGGGGTGCCGTCGCCGAACAGTCGCTACCCATACGTACGGGACGACCGGACGGCTCACTCGGAGTGTCACCCGTTTTCTCCCCGGGAACGCCGTCCGTGCCGCGATTGGCGTGTCATCGCCATCTGTTACGGCACGGGGAACACCCGGAGGGACCCGTACGGGAACCGGCAACCACCAGAAACACGGACGCCCCTCGCGGAAGGTTCCGCGAGGGGCGTGCCGGGCGTTCAGGAGGTCACCCCGAAGGGGGCGGTCCCGAGGCCGGTCCCGGAAGGGCCGGTCCCGGGATCACTCCCACTCGATGGTCCCCGGGGGCTTGCTGGTGACGTCCAGCACCACCCGGTTGACGTCGGCGACCTCGTTGGTGATCCGGGTCGAGATCCGGGCCAGGACGTCGTACGGCATCCGGGTCCAGTCGGCGGTCATCGCGTCCTCGGAGGAGACCGGGCGGAGCACGATCGGATGGCCGTAGGTGCGGCCGTCGCCCTGGACGCCGACGCTGCGGACATCGGCGAGCAGTACCACCGGGCACTGCCAGATCTCGCGATCGAGCCCGGCGGCGGTCAGCTCCTCACGGGCGATGGCGTCGGCCTCGCGCAGCAGGTCGAGCCGGTCGCGGGTGACCTCGCCGACGATCCGGATGCCCAGGCCGGGGCCGGGGAACGGCTGCCGCTGGACGATCTCCTCCGGCAGGCCCAGCTCCTGGCCGACCATCCGGACCTCGTCCTTGAAGAGCTGCCGCAGCGGCTCGATCAGCTGGAACTCCAGGTCCTCCGGAAGTCCGCCGACGTTGTGGTGGGACTTGATGTTGGCCGTGCCGGTACCGCCGCCGGACTCGACCACATCCGGGTAGAGGGTGCCCTGCACCAGGAAGGCGACGTCCTCGCCGTCGGCGGCGCCCTCGGCCACGATCTCGGCCTGGGCCTGCTCGAAGACCCGGATGAACTCCCGGCCGATGATCTTCCGCTTCTCCTCGGGGTCGGAGACCCCGGCGAGCGCGCTCAGGAACCGCTCCTGGGCGTCGACCACCTTCAGCTGGACGCCGGTGGCGGCCACGAAGTCCTTCTCGACCTGCTCGGTCTCGCCCTTGCGCATCAGGCCGTGGTCGACGTAGACGCAGGTCAGCTGGTTGCCGATGGCCTTCTGCACCAGGGCGGCCGCCACCGCGGAGTCCACCCCGCCGGAGAGGCCGCAGATGGCGCGCTTGGCACCGACCTGCTCGCGGACGGCGGCGATCTGCTCCTCGATCACATTGCCGGTGGTCCACGACGGCTCGATGCCCGCGCCCCGGTAGAGGAAGTGCTCCAGGACCTGCTGGCCGTAGGTCGAGTGCATGACCTCGGGGTGGTACTGCACGCCGTACAGCTTCTTCTCGTCGTTCTCGAAGGCGGCGACGGGCACGACCTCCGTGGAAGCGGTGACGGTGAAGCCCTCGGGCGCGGCCGAGCAGGCGTCGCCGTGCGACATCCACACCGACTGCTCGGCGGGGGTGCCCTCGAAGAGCGTCGAGCCGGTCTTGGAGACCGCGAGGGGCGTCCGGCCGTACTCCCGGGCGCCCGTGTTGTCGACGGTGCCGCCGAGGGTGGTGGCCATCAGCTGGAAGCCGTAGCACATCCCGAAGACGGGGACTCCGGCCTCGAAGATCGCCCGGTCGAGCCGGGGCGCGCCCTCGGCGTAGACCGATGAGGGACCACCGGAGAGGATGATCGCCTTGGGGTTCTTGGCCAGCATCTCGGCCACCGGCATGGTGGACGGGACGATCTCGGAGTAGACCCGGGCCTCACGGACGCGGCGGGCGATGAGCTGGGCGTACTGGGCGCCGAAGTCGACGACGAGTACGACATCGGGCGCGGCGGCGGGCGACGCTGAGGACACTGGCGGCCTTCCGGCGGGGGCTGGGCGGGGGGTCGTGTACTCGATTCTACTGGGGGCGGACGGGCCCTTCGGCCGGACACGGAGGGTGGGGGGACGCCCACGAGGGGTCGGGGGCGGCGGCCCGGAGCCGCAGGACGCGCGGCGCGGCCTGTACGGGGCCGGGGGCGTACGGCACCGGTACGGGGCGGGGCGCGGGTGCCCGGGGCCCGGCCCGGGCACCGGTGGGGTGGGGGCGCGGGGGCGGGGGTGCGGCGGAAGTGTCCCGGAGGCGGGCCGTCCCACGATCCGGGCCCGCTTTGGCCCCGGGCGGAGCCGGGGCCATACTGTCCCCATGCGTCAGCACTCGACCTTCGTCTTTACCTATGGCACCGGCCCGTCCGGCTGCCATGGTCGTGCTGCTTGAGCTACTGACAAGCGACTTCGCCACAGCGCCCCGGGCCGGGAAAAGGCCCGGGGCGCTGTGCCGTTCCGGAGCCGTACCGGACCGGGCGCCCCGATCCTCCGAGGAGCCCCCGTGTCCACCACATCCACCACCACCGCGACCGCCGTCACCACGGCCTCAGCCGCCACGGGCACCACCGCCGCCGCGTCGGCCGAGGCGACCGGCGCCCGTACCCCCGAGGCGGTCGAACTGATCACCGGCGCCCGGGACCGGATCGACGCGCTCGACGACCGGATCATCGGTCTCGTCCAGGAACGGATGGCGATCTCGGCCGTCATCCAGGACGCCCGGATCGCCTCCGGCGGGCGCCGGGTCAGCCTCTCCCGCGAGATGGAGGTCCTCAGCCACTTCCGGGACGCTCTCGGCAAGCCCGGTACGGCGCTCGCCATGACCGTCCTGGAGCTGTGCCGGGGCCGGATCTGACCCCGGAGGCGGCGGACGCGGCGCCGGGACCGCCGCCGCGCCGCCCGCTCCCCCGGACCCGGGCGCGGCGTCCGCCGGGCCGCGACGGGACCGGGGCGCGAACCGCATTTGAGTTCGGGTGCCGTCTCACCCGTACGGCGCGTGACCGCTGGCGACGGGGCTTCGTTGGTCCCGATGTCCGTGCCAGCCAGGCCCGGCCCCGCAGGAAAACCACGCGTGGCTCAGCTGGAGCGTGTGACGTACGCAGGTACGTCGTGGGACCTCGCGCCAGCACGCGTGACCGGTCGGCAGGGGACAGCAGTCCGGTCACCCCGGCGGCCGGTTCCGGGGACGCCCGGAACCGGCCGCGATCCCGGCGGAACGGTTGCGTACGCCGCGGCCGCTCCCCCACGATGCCCCACGGGCGCCGGTGCACCGGGGCCCCGTCACCACCGGACCGCCTGACGCCCCCGCCCACGCGCGGTGCCGCCCGGCCCCGAGCACGGCCGATCACCACCGATCCGCCCCGGACGCGCGTCCGGGCCGTGTCACCCGGACCCCGGGCCGCCGGTCGGCGGCACCGGCCCACCCGATCCACCGGACCCTCCTCCGCGGCGCACCCCCCGGCGCCGCGCTCCGGCCCGACGCAGCCCTGACGTCGGTGCCGCCCAAGGGCCCCGCGGCGCGCGCCCCGCGGGGCCCTTGCCTTTTCCCGTACGACTCCGATCCCGTACGGCCCGTATTCCATCTCCCGCCTCCCGTATCCGCGAGGCGGCGGATCGCGAAGGTCATGGCTGTCACTGGTGATAGCGGTGATTTATGCCACATAAAGTTCTTGTCAGTTTTCTTACAACCTTCTGATCGGGTGCCGGGTCGAACCGGGCGTATCTGTGGACACACCCATTACAGGGATCCCATGGATCACACGAGTAACCGCGCCTACCGCAATCCCGCGGAGTGCCGCCCCTTCGATCACCGAGGTCCCATGAAGCTCCGCCGTGCCGCGGCCGTCGCCGCCGCGTCCGCCGTCCTGGCCCCCCTGGCCCTGCTCTCCACCCCGGCCGCCCACGCCACAGGAGTGACCGATCCCGCGTCCTCCACCAGCACGGGCACCACCGGCTCGGGCTCGGGCTCGTCGGAGCCGGGTACGACGGATCCGTCGGAGCAGCAGGGCACCGGCTCCACCGGTGGCACCACCACCCCCGGCACCGGCGCCGAGCAGGGCGAGGGCGACAAGGGCGAGCAGGGCGAGACCGGCAAGGAGCCCGGCGGGACCGCGGGGCAGGGCGGGGAGCAGCCGGGCGGCGAGAAGCAGCCCGGTACCGAGACCCCCGGCAAGGGCGAGCAGGGCGAGACCGGTACCGCCCCCGGCACCGGCGGCCAGCCGCCCAAGGGCTCCGAGGGCGGCACCCAGGAAGAGGCGCCGAACCCGGACGAGTGCACCGAGGGCGACTACGTCGACGGTCTGAAGACGTCCCTGCGCGGCGCGCCCTCGCAGATCGTCGCCGGTGGCGGCTGGCGGAACTTCACCTACCGGATCTCCAACGAGACCGGTAAGGACATCGCCTCCGTCACAGCCGTCCTCGACGCGGACGCCTCCGACGAGAACGGCGAGGACGCCGGACGTCACATCACCATCGAGGCGAAGTACGACGGCGCCTGGGAGAAGTTCGAGATCGGCCAGGGATATCTCGGCGAGGTCGAGGATCTGGGCGACGGTGAATTCGCCGAGGTCGAACTGCGGATGAAGGCCGACGCCAAGGCCCCGGCGGCGACCGGATTCCTGCTGACGATCGGTCTGGTCGTCAACCAGAACGGCAGCTGCGATTTCGGTGAGCCGGTCGACTACGAGTTCGAGGTCCTTCCGGTGGGCGGCAAGCCGGACGACAAGGAGGCCGAGGGCAAGCCGGGCAAGAACAAGCCCGGTTCGTCGGACGGCTCCGGCAAGAACACCTCCGGTAAGAACACCGCGCCGCAGGGCGAGCGCAAGGAGGTGCCGGTGACCGGCAACCTCGCGCAGACCGGTTCCTCCGACGTCCTCCCGGTGATCGGGATCGCGGGCGGTATCGCGATCGTCGCGGGCGCCGGTGTCGTCTTCGCGCTCAAGCGCCGCCGGGACGGTGCCACGGCCTGACGTCCGGGCCCATGAACCGGTGGGGCCGCTGCGCTCGGAGGGGGGCGCAGCGGCCCCACCGCCTTTCCGGACCCGTACGCCGTTCCGGGCCCGTACGTCCCCCGGGCCGTATGTCCCCGGGCCGGGCCGTATGCCTCCCGGCCGGTACGTCTCCCCGGCTGTACGTCTTCCTACGACCCCGCGCCCGGTCTCCGGGCTTACGGCTTCCGGTCGCCGGGCCCCGGATCCGACACTGGATCCGGCCCGGGCTTCGGCGGCGGGACGGCGGGTATCCCCAGGAACGGCAGCCGCAGCGCGCCGAACGCGGCCTCCGGCACCACCGGTGACTTCGGAGCCACCGGCGCGAGCCGGACGTACGGCTCGCCCTGCGCCGGGCGGGGGTCCTCCTCGCCCCGGTTCGGCCAGAGGGACATCGCCCGCTCGGCCTGGGCCGTGATCGTCAGCGACGGGTTCACCCCCGGATTGGCGGTGACGGCGGCCCCGTCCACGACGGAGAGGCCCGGGTAGCCGTACACCCGGTGGTAAGGATCGATCACCCCCGACGCGGCGTCCGCGCCGATCGGGCAGCCGCCCAGGAAGTGCGCGGTCAGCGGGGTGCCCAGCAGTTCGCCGATGTTCGAGCCCGCGAAGCCGTTGATCTCCTCCGCCAGGGCGTCGGCGGCCCGGGTGGCCTCGGCGATCTGGGTCGGATTGGGCGCGCCGTGCCCTTGGCGGGCGGTCAGCAGCCCCTTTCCCGGGCCCGATCGCCGCCGGTAGGCGATGAGGGAGTTGTCCACGGACTGCATCACCAGCCAGATCAGGGTCTTCTCGGACCAGCGGCGGTACGAGAGGGACCGCGCGGCGACCGTCGGACGGCGGACCATCCCGGCCAGCCAGCCCGCGACCCGGCCGCGCCCGAACCGCCGGCCGTGCGCACCGACGGGGCGGTACGGCACCTGAAGGGTCGTCAGCAGCCCCATGGCGTTGGAGCCGCGTCCGTACCGCACCGGCTGGATATGGGTGTGCTCGTCGGGGTGGACGGACGAGGTGATGGCGACGCCCCGGGTGAAGTCCACCCGGGGCGTACCGTGGCGCGCGCGGTAGCGCCGGTCGTCGGTGCGCGCCCCCACCAGGGCCTCGGAGTTGGTCCGGGTCAGTTCGCCCAGCCGGGCGGAGAGCCGGGGCAGGGCGCCCGTGTCCCGCATCCGGTGGAGCAGGGTCTGGGTGCCGTACGTCCCGGCGGCGACCACGACCCGGCGGGCCCGGAACACCCGGCCCCGGGCCTTGCGCGGCCGGTCGGTGGGGAGGGTGCCGACGGCGTAGCCGCCCCGGCCGTCCTCGGTGAGGGTGCGGACGGTGGTCATGGGGTGGATCACGGCTCCGGCGCGCTCGGCGAGATGGAGATAGTTCTCGCCGAGGGTGTTCTTGGCGCCGTGCCGGCAGCCGGTCATGCACTCGCCGCACTGGACACAGGCCCGGCGGGCCGGCCCGGCGCCGCCGAAGTACGGGTCGGGGGCCTCCTCGCCGGGGTGGGCCCGTACTCCGGCGCCCCGGTCGCAGCCGTCCTCGCCGTCGCCGAAGAAGACGCCGACCGGCGCCGGGTGGAAGGTGTCGCCGATGCCCATCGCCTCGGCGGTGGCCTTGAGATGGATGTCGGCGGCGGTGGTCGTGGTGTTCAGCCGGACGCCGAGCATTCGTCGGGCCTGGTCGTAGTAGGGGCCGAGTTCGTGCTCCCAGTCGGTGATGTCCTTCCACTGCGGGTCGCGGAAGAACGCCGGGGGCGGGATGTAGAGGGTGTTGGCGTAGTTGAGGGAGCCGCCGCCGACCCCGGCGCCCGCGAGGACCATCACCTTGCCGAGGAGATGGACGCGCTGGATGCCGTAGAGGCCGAGCGCCGGGGCCCACAGGAAGTTCCGCAGATCCCAGGAGTTACGGGGCAGGGTCGCGCGGGTGAAGCGGCGCCCGGCTTCGAGGACGCCGACCCGGTAGCCCTTCTCGGTGAGCCGGAGGGCGGAGACCGCGCCCCCGAAGCCGGAGCCGATGACGATCACGTCGTAGTCGTAGTCGTACGCCGACCCGTCGTATGCGTACGGCTCGTCGCCGCTCGCGGGCTCGTCGGCCGGGTGGGCAGGGGGTACCGCGGACATGGCTCTCCTCCGTACGGAACGCGACGGGCCTCACGGGCGGGGCCGGGACACGGTTCAGGGGCCGGGGGCCGGGACCGGGGCTACGGGATCGGTGTCGGGGGCCGGGGCACGAGGCCGGTGCCAGGGGCTGGGGCCCGGGATCCGGCCCTCGGGCTTCGGGCCTCTCCCGGCCCGCCCCGTCAGCGGAGCCGGAACACCTTCATCAGCCGCAGGGACCGGTTCATCAGGTCGGCGTACTTCTCGTCGTCCATCCCGAACGCCGGGCCCATCGGCATCACCCGCTGCTGCGAAACGGTCTGGGCCTCCGTGTACTTCAGGATGCCTTCCGAGCCGTGCCGCCGCCCCAGGCCGGAGTCCTTCATCCCGCCCATCGGGGACTGCACGCTGCCGTAGGTCGGGGCGTACCCCTCGTTGATGTTGACCGTGCCGGTCCGCAGCCGGGTCGCGACGGCATGGCCCCGCCTGCCGTCCCGGGTCCAGACGCTGGCGTTGAGGCCGTACGGGGTGGCGTTGGCGCGCTCGATCACCTCGTCCTCGTCGGAGAACCGGTAGACCGAGACCACCGGACCGAAGGTCTCCTCGGCGCAGACGGCCATCGGCTCCTCGACGCCCTCCAGGACGGTCGGCTCGTAGAACAGCGGGCCGATATCGGGCCTGGCGACGCCGCCCGCGAGTACGGTCGCGCCCTTGGCCACGGCCTCGTCGACATGGCGGACCACGGTCTCCAGCTGCCGCTCACCGACGAGGGAGCCCATTTCGGCGCCGTACGCGAGGGAGTTGCCGAGGCGCATCGCCTTCGTCCGGGCGACGAACCGCTCGATGAATTCGTCGGCGACCGACTCGTGGACGTAGAGCCGCTCGATGGAGATGCAGAGCTGCCCGGCGGAGGAGAAGCAGGCCCGGATCGCGCCCGCGGCGGCCCGTTCGACATCGGCGTCGGCGAGGACGAGCATGGCGTTCTTGCCACCGAGTTCGAGGGAGCAGCCGACCAGCCGCTCCGCGGCGCCCCGGGCGACCTCGCGGCCGGTCCGGGTGGAGCCGGTGAACGAGACGTAGTCCGCGTGCCGGACGACCTCGGGGCCGACCACCGGGCCCTCACCCAGGACGACCTGGAAGACCTCGGCGGGCAGCCCGGCCTCGATCAGCAGATCGCGGGCCCACAGGGCGGTGAGAGCGGTCTCCGTGTCCGGCTTCATCACCACCGCGTTGCCGGCGACGAACGCGGGCAGCGCGTCGCCGACGGAGAGCTCCAGCGGATAGTTCCACGGCGCGATCTGGCCGACGACGCCGCGCGGCTGGCGCAGTTCGGTGGTCCTGGTCAGTACGGGGACGACCCCGGTATGCCGCCGGGGCTTCAGATAGGCGTTGGCCCGCCGACCGTAGTGCCGGGCGGCGACCGTGACGGCCTGGATCTCCTCATGGGCGTGCAGCCGGGCCTTGCCGGTCTCCAACTGGATCAGATCGAGGACCTCGGCCTGCCGCTCCAGCACCAGATCGTGGAAGCGGAGCAGTACGGCGGCCCGGGTCCGGACCGGCACGGCGGCCCACACCGGCTGGGCGGCCCGCGCCCGCCGGAACGCCTCCGCCACGTCGTCCGGGGTTGACTCGGGCAGATCTGCCAGCTTCTCCCCGGTGAAGGGGGTGTGGTTGGCCGTCCGCCCGGAGCCGACGACACCCCGGGTGAGCTGGGCCACCACCTCGGGGGTGACCACGTCCGCGGCGGTGCGGACACCGGTCGGTGCGGCGGCTCGGGGGTTGGTTCCGAGAGGGGCGGCGGGGGCCTTCACGTCCGTCATGGGACCCACGGTATTCCTCCTCCGACTCTTTGGGTACCGGCCGGTAACACCTTTGGCCGGACCCGTACCCGGGTCCGGCCGACCGGTGCCGTATCGGCCCTGATCAGCGAGTTGTTCGAAAATCTGGACGAAGGTGATCACGCCGGGACGCCCGGGGCCCCTGGGATCCACGGGTTCGCAGGGGCCTCGCACGTCGGAGAGGCCGGGCCCGGGAGCTGGGGGGCTGGGCCCGGCATCCGACTCCATGGGATCACCGGGGACCTATCGGCGGCGTATCGAAAAATCGAGACGCTGACGGAATGCGCTGTGCCGTTGACTCAAAGCGATGGAACACGGCCGGCTGAGCACACGGGCGGACTCCGAGGAGCCCCCGGGTGCCCGGTGCGACCGGTACGCCCGGTCGATCGACGGCCTCCCCTCCGAGCCGAGGAGTCTCCTTGCACCAGACCATGCGCCAGCTCACGAGTCGACGGATCACCGCCTGCCTCGCGGCGGTCGCCGCGTCGGGAATCGTCTTGACCACCGCGCCTTCGGCGTCCGCGATCGTCGGCGGAACGCCGGTGCCGAACGGTAAGTACTCCTATGTCGTCCAGCTCGAACAGCGGAACGCGGACGGGACATGGGGCCACTTCTGCGGCGCGGCGCTCATCGACGCGCGGGTCGTCGCCACGGCTGCGCACTGTTCCAAGTGGGTCGAGTCGGGCCATGTGAAGATGCGAGTCGTCCTGGGCCGGGCCGATATGAACAGCCCCCGGGGCACAGTGGTGAACGACGACGCGTTCACCGTCTACAGCCACCCCGGTTTCTCGACCTCGACCAATACCGATCTCGGCCTCATCGTGCTCGACCGCCCCGTCCGGCAGCGGGCCGCGTCCCTTCCCCCGGCGGGCAGCCGCCCCGAGCCGGGCCGCGTCCTCCAAGCGGCGGGCTGGGGCCGTACCGTCCTCGAAGACGCCGACAGCAAGCCGTCCCGCATGCGTGAAGCGGCCCTCCCGGTGACCGAGTTCGACACCGAGGGAGGCAGCTGGGACAAGGAGTTCCTGTGCGCGGGCACTGAGCAGAAGCGGGTCGGCCCCGGCGACAGCGGAGGACCGTTGTTCGCCCCGGCGAAGTCCGGAAAGGCCGTGATCCACGGCCTGGTCACCGGAGATACCAACACCTGCACGGGGCTCTTCACCAATCTGGCCGACCCGGCGATATGGCAGCCCTTCCAGGGACCGCTGGCCTCCCACGGCCTGTCGCACGTCCTGCCGAAGGGCGCCCGGAACTGATGTGATCGGCGGTCCGGCCGAGGGTTGATCGGGGGTTAGGGTCCGGTAGGAGGTGCGGACCATGAGTTTCCGACTGGCGGCGTATGCCGTATGTGTCACCGACGGACGGGTGCTGCTCGCCCGGCACGTCGCGCCGACGGGCGACACCTGGACCCTGCCGGGCGGCCGGGTCGAACACGGCGAGGATCCTTTCGACACGGTGATCCGGGAGGTCGCCGAGGAGACCGGCTGCACCGCCGTGGTCGAACGCCTGCTGGGCGTGGACTCCCGGATCATTCCCGCCGCCGAACGCCGAGTGCCGGGTTCGCCGGAGCACCAGAACGTCGGGATCTTCTACCAGGTCCGGATCACGGGCGGCCGGCTCCGCCCCGAGCCGAACGGCGAGACGGCGGAGTCGGTCTGGACCCCGTTCGCCGACGTCCCCGGCCTGCGCCGGTCGTCACTGGTCGACATCGGCCTCACCCTCGCCCGAACCCTCCCGGCGACGGGCCATGCCGCGCCGGTCCCGGTCGGCGGCCTGATCCAGCACTGAACCGCCGATATTGACGATGTGCTCGGGGCAGGTGAAGCGCCCGGGCCCGACCTCGACAGGAACGGTGGTCGTCCGTCCGCAGACACCGCACCGGGCGGCGTCGGGCGCGGGTTGCGGCTCGGTGAGGAGTCCGTCGCGGGTCACCGGATCCACGTCCAGGCGGGTCCGGGCCAGGCGGCTCGTACGGCGACGGGTCGTTCGAAGTGGAGCCCGTCGCGGGCGACGATCAGCCTTCGGGCGCCGGGTGGGGCGTTGGTTCCGGTGGTGGTCGCGGTGGCGCGGGCCCGGAGGATGACCTGGGCTTCGGCCCGGGTGGGGCTGCTCCAGGGCCGGGCCCATGGATCGGCCGGAGGCCGGACCACGATGATGACGGCGGGACGGCTTCGACGCGGCTTCAGTAAAGCCCGTACGAGGGCGATGAGGCTGGAGATAGGGTCACGCATACGACAGGTCAGCTCCTTGGGAGGGCTGGTCGGTTGAGCCCCGAGTGACCGCTGTGAACGGCCGGTCGGGGCGTCTTTGGTTTCTGGGGGTGGGTGGTCCCGGCTCCGTGCCGCGGGGGACGGTTGTACGGAGCCGGGACCCATTCCCGGGTCCGAGGCGTGGGGCCACCGAGCCCGGGAGACTTCAGGCGCGCCGGGGCCGGACCGGGGCCCGCTTGCGCGGCTTGGGGCACTCCGGGTGCGCGTAGAGGGACGGCCGGGTGTCGGAGGCGGAGAACCCGAGCATCAGCAAGGTCTCCTCGGTCCGTTCAACCGGCCGCTCGCAGTACACGCAGTACTCCGGAAACCCGCCCAACACCGGACCAGGGACGCCGGTCATCGCACACCCCCGGCGGTCACGAGCCGGTACAGCGGGACGATCCCCCGGCCCCGCGCACACTCCGCGTGCCCGAACACGGGCCGCTGCCGCTCACCGGGAGCACCGGAGGCCATCCGGACGCAGGCGTCCGCGCCCGGTTCCCCGCACAGGTCGCACTGTCGTTGACGGATGTGCTGTTTCGACATGTTCTCCCCAGCCGCACGCTGAATCCGGTACGGATTCAGCGTGGGGGCGGAACACGGAAGGCAGGGGCACTGTTTGTGCCCCCTTGTCGGCTACGCGGCCAGCAAACCCAGCTTCACCGCCAGCTCGGCCGCTCGACGGCGGCGGGGCGGGCTCTTGCTCTCGGCCTCCTCCATGACGATCGCTTTGGCGTAGCCGTTGTACGCGATGGTCTCGGGCGCGGACTCGTGGGCGCTCGACAGGGTCGCGAGCGCGGCGTCCGGGCGGCCCGCGAGTTGATAGCCGCGCGCCTCCTCGATCCGGTGGCGGGCGCGGCGCGGGCGCGAGGGAATGGGTACGGCGTCGCAGGCCGCCGCCTGGCGGACCGCCTCCCCGGCCTGGCGGAGTTCGACGGCGACGGTGACCGCGTGGGCACCCATGATCGCGCGGGAGAAGCTGGTGACCGGGTGGAAGTAGGTCTCCGGCAGTCGGCGGGCCATGGCGTCGGCCCGGTCCCAGTAGCGCCAGGCCGTGCCGGTGTCACCGCGTCGGGCCGCCGTGTATCCGGCCTCGAAGGTCAGCGCTCCGGTGATGGCGAGGACGTCGTCACCGGCGTCGGGGAGCATCGGTTCGAGATGGCCGAGCGCGGCGGAGGTGACGGCGTCGGCCGCGTCGAAGTGGGCCGGGCCCTCGTCGCGGTGGGCCTGGGCGCTCAGCCAGGCGGCCACACCGACCATGTGCGGGTCCCCGGAGTCCTGGGCGGCGACCAGACCACGGTCGGCGACCCGCCACAGCAGTGCCGCGTCCGGCTGGTAGGCGATGAAGAACTGGGAGAGCGAGTACACCTCGGACAACACGGCTTGCGCGGCCCGCCGTTCGGAGGCAGAGCCCGCCTGCCTTACCGCCGACTGCGTGTCACTGATCAAATCGGGCAGCAACGCGCCCACGACATCGCGGTGGTGCGGCGAGGAGTGCCGGGCCCGCCACGCCCGTGCGAGCCGGGCGGCCAGATGCTCCGCCGGGGGTGCCTCCCGGTCGTCCCCCAGGGCCAACGCGTCCACCGCCGTCCGTACGGCCGCCAGCCTCGGATGCCCCGGCCCCGTGAACAGCTCGACGCGCACCGACTGGTCCCCGGTCAGTTCCGACAGGTCCCGCAGCCGCAGTATCTCCGCCAGCCGCAACACGACATCAAGCTTCGGGGTCTTCAGCCGCCCCGTCTCCAGAGCCTTCACCCACGAACCCGTCCGGCCCATCAGCCCGCCGAGTTGGTCCCGGGTCAGCCCCTTACGGGTCCGGAGGATCTGGAGACGCTGGCCGAACGCCAGCGGATCGGCGTACGGGTCCGGGACAGCACGGGGTGACATGGCCTTGCCTCTCGTCCGAGCAGCAGCGACAGCACGACACCGCCAGAGTAGGCACGGACACCCCTCCCACGGACCCAGTCGGCCCACCCGTCCCCCCTGAGGACCGAACTCCGCGGCATTCCGTTCTGACACTCCCGGTGTGCTGGGACGAGGGACATCCGGCGGCAAGGAGTCTCCGTGTCCGAATGGAAGTCGCTCGGTGAGCGCACCGTGTACGAGAACCCGTGGATCCGGGTGGGTATGGCCGATGTCGAACTCCCCGACGGGCGGCGCCTGGACCATACGGTGATCCGCGTACGGCCCGTCGCGGTCGCCGCCGTACTCAACGAGCGCGACGAGGTCCTGCTCCTGTGGCGGCATCGGTTCATCACGGCGCCTGGGGCTGGGAACTCCCCTCCGGCGGCATCGCCGAGGGCGAGGACCCCGCGCACGCCGCCGCCCGGGAGTTCGAGGAGGAGACCGGCTGGCGGCCCGGACCCCTGCGACCCCTGCTGGCCGTCGACCCGATGCCCGGGATCGCCACCTCCCACCACCGGATCTACTGGTCCGACCGGGCCCACCAGGTCGGCGAACCCCGCGACGCCTTCGAATCCACCCGCCGCGAATGGATCCCCCTCACCCACATCCGCCGACTCGTCACCGAAGGCCACATCCGCTCCGCCAACACCATCGCCGCACTCCTCCTACTCCACCACCGACGAACCGGCTGACCGGTAGGAGCTACAGACCCTCGATCTTCAGGTTCGCCACGATGCCCTCGAACAGGCGGTCGCCCTCCTTCGCCGCCCAGCCGTCGGAGGGGCCCGCGACGCGGAGCCACCAGTAGACCTCGGGGACCTCCGCGTCGGTGGTGACGACGAGTTCGCGCCAGCGCTTGCGGACCTGCTCCTCGTCCGGGCCCGAGGCGTAGTACGGGGAGAAGGTGACGTTCGATTCGAAGGCGCCCACACCCTGGTGGGTGGTCTCCTGGACCGTGACCGACTGGTCCTTCATATCGCGGCCATCCTTGCCGCCCCGTTCGTAGAACTCCCGCCAGGCCGTGGGGGTCGCCTTGCGTTTGTCGCCGGGCTCGGAGGGATCGACCTTCTCCAGGTAGACCCGGAAGACACCGCTGGGATCGTAGTAGGTCACCTCGGCGTCGGTGGAGTCCTGGACGCGGCGGTAGTCGGAGGGGACGGCGACCGAGGCGGCCAGCACCTCGCGGTCGTTGCGGACCTCCCAGCCGGCGGGGAGTGTGCCTTCGTCGGTGCCGCCGAAGGGCTTCAGGACGACCAGGACCAGTGCGGCGGCGAGTGCCAGCGCGCCGCCCGCCAGGCCGAATCCGGCCTTCCGGTTGCCTTGGAGGGCGGGCGGTACCCACCGGCCGCCCTTCGCCGCCGGGGCCTCGGGGGCCGGGGCGGGTACGGGGGCAGGGGCGGGGTGGGCGCCGAACCGTACCGTCGGGTCGTACGCGACCGGCGTCGGCTGAACCGGCTGGGGCGGGCGGGCCACGGACTCCAGGACCTGACGGATCTCCGCCGCGCCGGGGCGCAGCGCCGGGTCCTTGCGGAGTATCCGGCCGATCAGGTCGGCGAAGGGGCCCGTGCCCCGGGTCGGTGCGGAGGGTTCGGTCGAGAGCACGGCCTGGAGGGTGGCCGGGGCGTTGGCGCGGCGGAACGGCGAGACGCCCTCGACCACGGTGTAGAGCACGACTCCGAGGGACCAGAGGTCCGACGCGGGGCCGGGTCGCTGGCCCAGCACCCGTTCCGGGGCGACGTACTCGGGCGAACCGACGAACGCGCCGGTCTCCGTGAGCCCCTGCTCGCCCTCGACCCGGGCGATGCCGAAGTCGGTGAGGACCACCCGCTCGTCACCGGCCGGGCCCTCGCCCCCACCGAGGAGGACGTTGTCCGGTTTGACGTCGCGGTGGAGCACTCCGGCGGTGTGGGCGGCCTCCAGCGCGCCGAGGACGGCGAGTCCGATCCGGGCCGCCTCGCGGACGTCGAGGGTGCCGTCGGCCAGCCGGGCGGCCAGCGACTGGCCGCGTACCCACTCCATGACCAGCCACGGCCTGCCGTCCTCCATGACGACGTCGTGGACGGTGACGACGGCCGGGTGGTCGATCCTGGCGGCGGCGCGGGCCTCGCGCCGCATCCGCAGATGGACCGTCTCGCGTTCGGCGGCGGGGAGGGATTCGGGGACCCGGGGTTCCTTGACCGCGACCTGACGGTCGACGGTTTCGTCGTGGGCCCGCCAGACGGTGCCCATGCCGCCGTGGCCGAGCCGGGAGACCAGCCGGTAGCGGCCGCCGATCAGCCGCCCGGTGACCGGGTCGGTGCCGTCCCCGGCGGGCGGGGAGGCGGGCGCGGCCCCGGACGGAGCGCCGGGCGGGGGTACGGGCACGGCGTCCGACGGTACGGGGCGGGGCGCGGGCGCGACGGGTCGTACGGCGGCCGAGGGGTCCGGCGAGATGGCCGGAATCCGGTCCGGGGCCGGTGCCCCGGGTGCCTGCGGTGGCCTGAGGTCGTAACTGGTGGGCTCGGCCGCCCGGCGTCCGTCGTTCGTCATGCCCACATCCTCCGTGGCGATTGTGGCCGGATGCCACCCCTGCCCCGGCTGGATGCGGAGCCGTGACAAGACCGGGACCCGGGGGCGCCTCCCCGAGCCCTGGTCCTGGCCCCAGGAGGCGGGGTCACCGGTCGGCGGGGCCCTGCCAGCTCTTCCGTATCGTCTCGAAGTCCGTCCGGGTCTTCTCGCGGCTCTCGACGGGCCCGGCGAGGAAAATCGCGTACTCCGTTCCTGCGGCGTCCACATACAGTTGGTCGGCTCCGTAGCGGGGGCCGGGGGAGCCGGTCTTCTCGGTCCAGGAGAACTTCAGTACGGCGGCGTTCTCGTGTCCCCGGAACGTGTCCCGTTCCAGGGTGACCCGTTCGTAGTCCGGCAGCTGCCGCAGGCTCTTCTCCAGTACGAGCGCGTGTTCGTACTGGTCCATGAATTTCGGGGCCTTGTTGATGTTGATCCGGAGCAGATGGCGGCCGCCGTCGGGCGAGTAGTCCACCTGGCCCTCCTTCGCCGTGATCCGCTGCCAGTCCTTCGGCATCACGAGGGAGAACCCGAGGGGATCCTTGACCCGCTTCCAGCCGGGCGGGACCTCTCCGGTCGAATCGGAGCCGTCGGTGCCCTGATCGGAGCCGGAGTCGGAACCGGGCTTCGTGCCGGGCTCGGTGGACGCGAGCGGCTTTCCGCCGCCCTGGGTGGAGCCGTCGACACCGGCGGTCGCGGTCGTGGGGGTACGGGTGCCCGTCCCGTTCTTCTCGTCGTCGCCGTCCGCGTACCGCATCGCGACGATTCCGGCGGTGGCGCCGACGATCGCGGAGAGCGCGACCACGGCCGCGACCAGGCGGGTCCGCCCGCCCTTCCGGCCCCCGCCGGTGCCCTTCGCGTTCCGCTTCCGGCCCCGGCCGCCGCCCGCCGGGGATCCGGCGTCCGGGCTGCCCTGCGGGACCGCGTTCGGAGTCGTCGCGGAAGTCCCGGGCGGCCCTGCGGCCCCAACGGACGCGGGCACCAGGGGTGTCGACGAGGTCGCGGACGTTCCGGAGAGTGCGGTTCCGGAGGCGCCGGTTCCCGAACCGGCACCAGAGCCGGGGGCGGCGTCGGCTCCCGCCCGGTCACCGGGGACGAACGGGCCGCCGAGGCCCGCGTACTCGGGCGAGTCCACCGCCCCGCCCGGCCGGAAGTAGTCACCGGTCCCGGCGGGGCCGGACGAACCCGTGACACCCCCGGAGCCGTACGGATCGCCGTACCGGCCCTGGTCGGCCGCGTCGAACAGGCCGCCGGAGCCCGCCGGAACGGCCGTACCGGACGAGTCCGCGAACGAGCCGCCGCCCGGGGCATCCGGGCCGGGCCCGCCGGGCGCGCGGGTCCCGCCGGACCCGAAGCCCGGCCCGAATCCGGAACCGAAGCCGGGCTCGGGCGGGAGCACGGCCGTGGAGACCGCGGTCGCCCCCTCGGAGCCGCCCGTCCCCGCCCGCTCCAGCTCGGCGACCGCCGCCGACAGCATCCGGGCCGCCTCGGCCGCCCCCGGCCGGGCCTCCGGTTCCTTCGCCAGCAGGGCCATCACCACCGGGCCCAGCGCACCGGCCCCGCGCGGCAGTCCGGGCTCCTCGGCCACGACCGCCCGCATCGTGCCCAGCGGGGACGTCCGGCGGAACGGCGACTCGCCGGTCACCGCCGAGTACAGGGTCACGCCCAGGGACCACAGATCGCAGGCGGGCCCGGGATCGCCGCCCCTGACCCGCTCCGGGGCGACGTAGTCGATGGAACCGACGATCTCGCCGGTCCTGGTGATGGTCGAGTCGCCCTCGATCACGGCGATACCGAAGTCGGTGAGGAGTACGCCGCCGTCCCGGGCCAGCAGCACATTGGCCGGTTTCACATCGCGGTGGAGCACCCCGGCGGCGTGCGCGGCGCCCAGCGCGTCGAGGACCCGCTGCCCGATCCGCGCGGTCTCCAGCGCGGGCAGCCCGCCGGATTCCTTGGTGGCGTCGGCGAGGGACCTGCCCTCGACGTACTGCATCACGATCCACGGCCGGTCGTCGTGCTCCAGGACGTCGTGGACGGTGACGACGCCGGGGTGGGTTATTCGGGCGGCGGCCCTGGCCTCTTTCTGCGTCCGGGCGTGCAGCCGGGCCCGGTCCGACTCGGAGGCGTACATTCCGGCGGTCAGTTCCTTGACCGCGACCACCCGGTGCAGCACCTCGTCACGGGCCCGCCAGACCCGGCCCATGCCGCCCCTGCCGATGGACTCGCCCAGCCGGTACCGCCCGGCGAGTACGACTCCCTCGCCCGTGTTCCTCGTGTTCTCCACGTGCCCGACGTCTCCCCGCCCCGTTTCTCCGTACGCTGGCCGCCCCGTTGTGGCCCCGTCACCCCGTCCCACACCCTGTCATGCCGTTCCGGCCGCCGGAACGGCCGCCCGCCGTCCGGACCTCGCAATCCGGGCCATGGAAGGGGACGACGAGGAGGATGGGACGGTTCCTGACGGGCTCTCCCCCGCCGGTCACGAGTGACCCGCCAGGCCGCCGTGATGACCGGCCGTCAGTTGCCGCCGGTGTCCGGCCCCGGGCTCAGCCTCTGCCCCGATAGACCGCGACGGCCTGGTCGTACGCCTCCGAGACCTTCTCACGGCGGTCGCCGGGGCCGATCACCTGGATCACGTGGTACCGGTCGCCGATCACCACGACCCGGTTGCGGACGAAGACCTCACGGCCGCTGCTGTCCTGCCAGGTGTACTGGCCCTCCGCCATCACCCGCTGCCCGACCTCGATCCGGCGCAGCCCGCTCGACGTGGCCCAGGAGGAGCTGCGGAAGGGCTCCAGTTCCCGCTCCCGGTCGCGCTGGTAGTCGAGAGGGTCCTCGCCGTCGCGGACCCGGTCGCGGCCGGGGACGACGATCAGGGTGAAGTCGCCGTCGCCGTACCTGACCTGGCCCGTGTCGTTCATCGGGCGGCGCTGCCAGCCCTGGTCGACGGCGACGGTGAAGCCCTCGGCGTCGTTCCGCAGGGCGTAGCCGCGCGCCACGTCCCCGGCGCCGGGCGTCCCGGTGCCGTCGTCGCCGCCATTGCTGCCGGTGTTCCCGGTGTTCTCGCCGTCCGGCGAGGTGCGGGGGGATCCCGAGGGGCGCGGCTCGCCGCCGGGGGCCGTACCGGTCGTCGCCGTGGGGCGCTGATCGCCGCCCGGAGCGGTACGGTCCGCGGAGTCGTTCTCCTTGGGCATGAACAGCACCGCGTAGAGCACGGCGGCGGTCATCAGCAGCAGGACCACGACGAGCAGCCTGCGGCCGAGGGACTTGGGGCCGCGCTCCCGGTCGGTCCGGGGCTTCTTGTGGCGGTGGCGGCCGTGGACGACCTCGGCGGAGGTCCGGCGTCTGCGGACCAGTTCGCCCCGGCGGCGGAGGATGGGCAGCCGGCTGCCGCCCCGCTCGGGCCGGGCGGCGGGCAGCGCCACCACGTCCAGTCCGGCGTCGGGCTCGGGCGCGGACCGGATCAGGGACCGCAGCCAGCCGCGGAGTTCCTCCGTGTCGGGGCGCTCGGTGGGGTCCTGGCGGAGCAGGGACTCCACGACCGGGCGGAGCGGGCCGCACTCCTCGGCGAAGGCGGGCGGTTCGGCGCAGACCAGATGGACCAGTTCGGCGGCGCTGTCCTCGGGGTAGGGCGCGTGGCCCTGGACGGAGCGGTAGAGCAGGGCGCCGAGGGCCCACAGGTCGGTGGCGGGGCCGACGGGGGCGGCGAGCTGCCAGTTCTCGTGGACGGGTCCGGCCTGTTCGGGCGCCCATCGCTCGGTGACGGCGCCGACCACGGTGATCCTGGCCTGCCGGGCCCGTTCGGCCGCGAGCGGGGTCGCCGGGCCCCGGTGGACGGGGGCACCGGGAGCGGCGGGCGGCTCGTCCCAGCCGCCGGGGGCCGGTGGTGCCGGGCGGTCGGGGCCGGGGTCGCGCCGGGCGTCGGCGCGGAGCGCCTCGCGGCCCGCGCCGCCCCGGTCCCAGCCGGAGGCGGTGGCGGGCGGCGGGATCTCGGGCCGGTCGTCGCGGGGGGCCGGGGCGCCGCCGGGGCGTCCGGCGCGGGCGACGGGCAGGGCGGGCAGTCCGCCGGGCGGCGGGGCGGGGTCGCCCGGCGGGAGGGCGCGGACGCCGTACGGGTCGCTGTGGCGCTGGGGGCGGGAGCCGGGGGCGGGGGTGCCGTCGGCCGGTCCCGGGAGGGCGGGGGTGGTGCCGCCCGCCGGGAGGGACCGGGGCCCTTCGGCGCCGGTCGGGCCGTCGTGCCAACTGCCGGTGAGATGCGCGGGGCCGGGGCCGCCGGTGCCGTACGGATCGCGGCCGTACGCCTCGGTGCCGTACGGGTCGTGGCGGTGCGGTTCGTGGCCGCCGGGCGCCTCGGGACCGGTCGGGTCGCCGTCGGGGCGGGCGGGGCCGTGGCCCGGTCCGGTGCCGGTATCGGTGTCGGTGTTGTCGGTGTCGGGGGTGACGTGGTCGTGGTAGCGGGGGCCCTCGTGTCCGCCGTCGGATCCGGTGCGGTCCGGTCCGGCGGAGTCCGGCCCGGCGGGGAGGGCGGGGGTGTCGGGCTTGGTGGCCCACCAGTCGGGCCCGTCGCCTTCGGGGGTCCGGCCGTCGGCACCCCGGCCCGCGGCCCGGGCCCCGGCCCGGTAGGCGGCGATGGCCCCGCTCCGGGCGCCCCGGACGTCCGGGCCCGACCGCCACGGCTCGACGGTGTACGCGCCGGATCCGGAGGCCCCGGCCCGGCCGCCGCCGTCCGGGTCGCGGGCGTCGTAGACCGTACCGCCGGGTTCGTCGTCGTCCTCGTAACCGCCGTCGCCGTACCCGTCCTCGGCGTCCTCGGCACTCTCGGCACCTTCGATATCGGGGTCGTACGCGTCGTCCCCGTCATCCTCGCCGTCGCCGGGGGCGAAGTCCCCGTGGGGGTCGAGGGGCGGCCCGGCGGGCACCGGGGCGTAGCCGCAGAGCGCCTCCTCGGCCGCGCCCGCCGCCAGGCCGGTGAGCACCACCCGGCCGTCCTCGCAGACCAGGACCGTACGGGCGGTGACATTGCGATGGGTCCAGCCGTACGCGTGCACCGCGCCGAGGGCCGTGAGGACGTCGGAGGCGACCTCGGCCGCCCGGTACGGCGTCATCGGCTGCTCGGCGAGGAAGGCGGCGAGCGGCCGGGCGTCGACCCACTCGCTGACGATCCAGAGCGACCCGTCCTCGGCGAAGACGTCGAAGACCTGGTCGAGGCGCGGATGGTCGGGCACCCGGGCGGCGGCCCGCGCCGCCTCGACGGCGCGCTGGACCGCCGGGTCGTCGGGTCTGAGGGCGCTGCCGTGGGCCCGGCCGCCCCCGTAGCCGCCGGGGCCGCCCGCGGGCCCCGGATATTCGTCGGGGCCGACCACCTCCGCCTCCACGACCTCGGGCAGCGGCACCTGACGGACCAGTACCTCCTGGCCGCTGTAGGTGTCGAAGGCCCGGGTCTCGGCGGCCTCATGAGGCTCGGTGTCGTCGGCGGGGAGCAGCGGCAGGCGGTAGCGGTCGGCCAGCACCCTGCCCGCGTAGTCGTCCATGCCGCCTCCCCTCCTGCCCGTGGTCAACGCTCCCCGGCCCCCACGGCCGGTCCGTTCCGCCCGCAACCAGTGCCGGGGCGGCCGGCCGGGTCCGTACGGTCCGTCAGGACGTATCGGCGGCCGGGTCGTCCGCCGGTCCCTCCGGCCGTCCGCACGGTGTTCCGAACGCCCGTCCGGCCGCGTTCCGTCCGGGACTTCTCACGATACGTGTACCCGCTCAGTCCTTGGGCTCGAATGTCGCGAACGCGGTGTCCCGCAGCGTCCGGCACTCGGGCCCGTCCCACTCGGCCACCGGACAGGACACCATGATCGAGTAGCCGCGCCGTTCGTCGACCTTGAAGCCCCGGTTGAGGAAGCGGATGCGCTCGCCGTCGTGGTCCCGTTCGAACCGCCAGTCGGCGACGGTCGGATAGCCCCGGTACTGGACGGTCTCGATACCGAGCTGCTTGAAGTTCCGGCTGCTGCCCCGGGTCGCGGGGACCGCGGCCTGCCAGGCGGCGGCCGCGTCATTGCCGGGGCTGCTGTTGAAGTCGACCTGGACGCGCGGGTAGGCGCCCCTGCGGTCGTTGAATATGCCGCCCGAGTTCCGCCCGGCTATCTGGGTCCGGCGGAACTCCTTCGGCATCGCCATGGAGAAGCGGAACCGGTCGTCGGACTTGGCCGCGTATCCGGCGGGCAGTTCGCCCTTCGCCGGGTCGCCCTTGGCGCCGTCGCCCTTCGCGGGCGGCTTCGACGCCCCGGGGTTCGTACCGCCGGGGGTGGTACCGGACTTGCCGCCGTCCTTCGCGGGGTCACCGGCGGGCGATTCCCTGCCGGTACCGCCGGTGGTCTTCTCCCGGCCGCCGTCGCCCCTGGTGCCGTCGTCGGCCCCGGCGGACGCGGGCGGCTTCCCGGTACCGGTCTTCGCCGCGTCGTCGCCGTTGTTCCCGTCCCGGCCGATGGTCAGATAGAGGATCGTGCCGAGCAGGGCCAGCACGACGCCGACCGCGAGCAGGATCAGCGTACGGCGCGGGACGACGTCGGTCAGGGGCGCCCGGCGGGGCGCGGCCCGCTGCACCGGCGGCTCCGGCGGCCGGGCGGGCTGCTGTACGGCGCCCGCGCCTCCGGCCGCCGCGCCCGTGGCGGCGGCACCTGTAGCGGCGGCGCCCCGGCCGCCGGGACGGGCGGGCCGCCGGGGGCCGCGCGGCCGGTCGGCGACGGGCGGCCGGGCCGGGGCGGCGGGCTCGGGCGGCGGGATGGTCGGCAGCGCCATGGCGCGGGTGGCGTCGGCCGGGAGCGGCGCCACCGGCTCGTCCGGGGCGTTGACGACCCGGCTCAGCAGGGCCCGGGCGCCGTCGTCGTCGAGGCGCTGCGCGGGGTCCTTGGCGAGCAGTCCGTAGATGACCTCCTCCAGGGGGCCCGCGTTCTTCGGCGGGTCCAGGGGTTCGGTCATGACGGCGGTCAGGGTGGCGATCGCCGAGCCCTTGTCGTACGGCGGGGTGCCCTCGACGCTGGCGTAGAGCAGACCGCCCAGCGACCACAGGTCGGCCGCGGGTCCCGGCCGGTGGCCCCGGGCCCGCTCGGGCGAGATGTACGAGGGGGCGCCGACGAGCATGCCGGTGGAGGTGATGGAGGGGTCGCCCTCGACCAGGGCGATACCGAAGTCGGTGAGGACGACCCGGCCGTCCTTGCCGATCAGCACGTTCGACGGCTTCACATCGCGGTGCAGGATGCCCTCGCGGTGGGCCGACCGCAGGACGTCGAGTATCGCCAGGCCGACCTCGGCGGCGCGGCGGGGCGTCAGGATGCCGTCCTCGCGGATGACTTCGGCCAGGGACTTGCCCTCGACCAGCTCCATCACGATCCACGGCCGGTCGTCCTCGTCGACCACGTCGTAGACGGTGACGGCGCTGGTGTTGCGGATCCGGGCGATCGCCTTGGCCTCGCGCAGCGTCCGGGTGATGAGCCGTCGCTTCTCGTCCTCGTCGATCTGGTTGGGGAAGCGCAGTTCCTTGACGGCGACGGTCCGGCCGAGGGTCTCGTCCTCGGCCCGCCAGACCGTGCCCATACCGCCCCGGCCGAGCACCCCGCCCAGCCGGTAGCGCCCGGCGAGCAGCCGCCCCTCGGACTCGGCGCGGCCCGTGCCCCGGGCCTTGCGCCCGGAGTCGGCGGAGGCGGCGGAGGCGGCGGGTTTCTTCGCCGTCTTACGGGCTTCGCCGCTCTCATCGGCCTTTACGGGCTTCGCCGGCTCTCCGGCGCCCCCGGCCGCCGGGGCGGCCTTCGACTCGTCCGAGTCCGTGTTCCCGCCCTCGTCCGAACCCGCCCCGGGTCCGTCGCCGTCGCTCTCGCCACCGGTGCCGCTGCCGGTGGCGCGTTCAGGGGCCGGGCGGGCCTTCGAACGCCGGTCGGCCTGGGCGCCGATCACCGGCTCCTTGTCGCCGCCGGGACGCTCGCCGGACGCGCCTTTCCCGGTACTCGCGCCGCCCTCGCCGGACGGGCCACCGGCCTTACGGGCCCCGGCGGACGCGCCCACGACGGCGGTCTTCGCGTCCGCGGAGGCCGGTTCCGCCGTCCGCTCGCTCCCGGCCGCCGACTTCTTCCGGGCGGGCTCTTCCCGGGCCGGCTCCGCACCGCCGCCCCGGCCGGAGCCCGGGTCCGCGGCCGATCCGCCGTCAGCTCCGTTACCCGCCCCGTCCACCGCAGACGCACGCTCCTCGGAGCCGTCCCGCTGGGGCTTCCGCGACTGCTCTGCCTCCGACATGCGTCCCCTCTGCGATCCCTGGTCTTCGCCCGCGCCTGTCGCTCCCGCGCGATGCGGTAACACGCCCTGGCAGAGCTTTCATTGTCTCTCACTCCGGGCAGGGCATGTCTTCAGGGTCCGCCGCACACCCGTGGGTTCTGGCGAGAGTAGTACGGAACCCGCCGGGCCCCCACCCTCGGCGGGGCACCGTCCCACGCGGTGGTACACCCCCGCCCCCGGCGGCGGCCACCGGCCCGCGGTGAATTCCCCACCACGGGACGGTCGATGACGAAATCCCGCCGGGAACTCCGGCCCTGCACGTCCCTCCCAGCTCATGGAAAACATCTGCCCCACCGATCGCACGCCCCCTTTCCGACGCGCTCACCCGCCCCGGACGCGCCCGGCCGTCGCCGTACCGGACGCGCCTCGCACCGGCGCCGCGCGGGTCCGCCCCCTCGGCCTCTCGGCCGCGCGCCGCGCCGGACTCCCGCCTCCCGTCAGAGCGGCACGATGTCCGGCGCGCCCAGTCTCGCCGCGTCCGCCGTCAGATCGTCCGGCTGGCGCTGCGACTCCCGTTCGGCCTCCACCCGCTTCTCGTAGTGCTCGACCTCCTTCTCGATCTGCTTCGCGTCCCAGCCCAGCACGGGGGCCATCAACTCGGCGCACTCCCGGGCACAGCGGGTCCCCCGGTCGAAGGTCTCGATGGAGATCCGGGTCCGGCGGGTGAGGACGTCGTCGAGATGGCGGGCGCCCTCGTGGGACGCGGCATAGACGACCTCGGCCCGCAGATAGTCGTCCGCGCCGCCCAGCGGCTCCCCGAGCCCCGGATCCTCGGTGACCAGGGCGAGGACCTCCTCGGCCAATGAGCCGTAGCGGTTGAGCAGATGCTCGACCCGGACGACATGGAGTCCGGTCCTGGCGGCGATCCCGGCGCGCTTGTTCCACAAGGCCGGGTAGCCCTCGGCACCGACCAGGGGCGTCTCCTCGGTGACACAGGCGGCCACCCGCTGGTCGAGCCCGTGCACCGCCTCGTCCACCGCGTCCTTCGCCATCACCCGGTACGTCGTGTACTTGCCGCCCGCCACCACCACGAGGCCGGGGACCGGATGGGCGACCGTGTGCTCCCGGGAGAGCTTGCTGGTCGCATCGGACTCCCCGGCGAGCAGGGGCCGCAGTCCGGCATAGACGCCCTGGACGTCGTCCCGGGTCAGCGGGGTGGCCAGGACCGAGTTCACATGCTCCAGCAGATAGTCGATATCGGCGCTGGAGGCGGCGGGATGCGCCTTGTCGAGATCCCAGTCGGTGTCCGTGGTGCCGACGATCCAGTGCCGTCCCCAGGGGATGACGAAGAGCACCGACTTCTCGGTCCGCAGGATCAGCCCGGTGGTGGAGTGGATCCGGTCCTTGGGGACGACGAGATGAATGCCCTTGGACGCCCGGACGTGGAACTGGCCGCGTTCGGCGATCAGGGCCTGGGTGTCGTCCGTCCACACACCGGTGGCGTTGACCACCTGGCGGGCCCGGATCTCGTACTCCCCGCCGCCCTCGACGTCCTGCACCCGGGCGCCGACGACCCGCTCGCCCTCCCGCAGGAAGCCGATCACCCGGGCCCGGCTGGCGACCCTGGCCCCGTAGGTCGCGGCGGTCCGCACCAGGGTGGCGACGAACCGGGCGTCGTCCATCTGGGCGTCGTAATACTGGAGGGCGCCGACGAGGGCGTCCTTGCGCAGACAGGGCGCCACCCGCAGGGCGTGCCGCCGGGAGAGATGGCGGTGGACGGGCAGGCCCCGGCCGTGGCCGGAGGAGATGGACATCGTGTCGTAGAGCGCGACGCCCGCGCCCGCGTAGAACCGCTCCCAGCCCTTGTGCTGGAGGGGATAGAGGAACGGCACCGGCTTCACCAGATGCGGCGCGAGCCGCTCCAGCAACAGCCCCCGCTCCTTCAACGCCTCGCGGACCAGCGCGAAGTCCAGCATCTCCAGATAGCGCAGCCCCCCGTGAATGAGCTTGCTCGACCGGCTCGACGTACCGGACGCCCAGTCACGGGCCTCCACCAGGCCGGTGGAGAGCCCTCTGGTCACCGCGTCCAACGCCGTACCGGCGCCGACCACGCCCGCGCCGACGACCAGGACGTCCAACTCCCGCTCCGCCATCGCGGCGAGCGCCTCGGCGCGCTCCTCGGGTCCAAGTGCCGCTGTCTTCACCGCATGCCTCCCGTCGCCCCCGTCTGCCCTGCCCGGCCCGCGAAGCCGCGAGCCGCGGGCCCCGATATGCGCGTGCCCGCGCACACCGCGCCCATGCGCCGCGGCCCGGCGGCCCGCACGGATCGGTTCCGCCCGGCGGCCCGCACAGAACCATGCCGAACCGCACCGGCCCAGGACCGGTCCGGTGGTCCGGCCGGAAGATCCCGCCGGGTCCACCTCTTCGATTCTGTCCCCGCTCCGCGACTTCAGCCACCGCCTGTGGATAACACTCCGTATCCCACAGCCGCACAATCCGACATAACGTTCATATTTACGCCTAGTCTGACATTGCGCCCGCCCATGCAGCCCACCGGGCTTGCGCCGACAACCCCCTCCGGTTAAGGGAAGGACGGCCCACGCCATGCCCGCAGATCTCGCCGTCATCGGACTCGGCACCGACGGCCTCCCGCTCGCCCAGGCCGCCGTGACCGCCGGTATCGCCACCATCGGCTACGACCCCGACCCCGCCCGCCTCGCCGATCCGGCGGCCGGGCGGACCCCCGCCGACGTCCGCCGGATGGTCGCGGGCGGCTTCAAAGCCGTCACCGACCCCGCCGAACTCGGCCGGGTACGCACCGCCGCCCTCTGCGTCCCCACCCCCCTCGACCCCGTCGGCGACCCCGATCTCACCGGCCTCGCCGACGCCACCCGGCTGCTCGCCGCCCGGCTCCGCCCCCACACCACCGTCCTGCTGGAGTCCCCCGTCGCGCCCGGCACCACCGAGACGTTTCTGCGCCCCCTCCTCGAAGAGGGCTCCGGACTGCGGGCCGGACGCGATTTCCATCTGGCGTACTCGCCCGGACGGGTGGACCCCGGCCGCCGGACCCACGACTACACCACCGTCCCCAAGGTCATCGGCGGCCTCACCCCCGCCTGCACCGAGTCCGCCGCCGCCTTCTACGGCAGGCTCACCGACCGGGTCGTCCGGGCCAGGGGCCCGCGCGAGGCCGAGACCGTGAGACTGCTGGAGACCAACTACCGCCAGGTCAACATCGCCCTCGTCAACGAGATGGCGGTGCTCTGCCACGACCTCGGCGTCGACCTGTGGGACGTCATCCGCTGCGCCGAGACCAAGCCGTACGGCTTCCACGCCTTCCGCCCCGGCCCCGGCGTCGGCGGCCACGGCGCGCCGCTGGACCCCGGCCGGGCCCCCGGCCCCGCCCTCCGGATGACCGGGCTGGCCCGGGAGATCAACGGCCGAATGCCCCGGTACGTCGTCCAGCGGTGCGCGACGCTCCTCAACGAGCACGGCAAATCGGCCCGGGGCGCGCGGGTCCTGCTGCTCGGCGTCACCTACAAACCCGATATCGCCGACCTCCGGGGCACCCCCGCCACCGAGATCGCCCACCGGCTGACCGGGCTCGGCGCGACCCTCGGCTACCACGACCCGTACATCCTCGACTGGCAGGTCGACGGCGCGCCCGTCCCCCGGGCCGAATCGCTCTACGAGGCCGTGGCCGACGCGGATCTCACGGTCCTCCTCCAGAACCACCGCACCTACGACCTCCAGGGGCTCGCGGTGAAGGCGCAGCTCTTCCTCGACACGAGGGGCGCGACGCCGACGGGGGCGGCGTACCGCCTCTGAATCTTTCGTGGGGGCGGTCGCGTCTGCCGGGAACGGTTGGCCTCGACCGCAGCTCGGAGGTGGCTGGTCGCGTAGTTCCCCGCGCCCCTGGATGCCTCACCGGCGCCGCCCTGGAGGAAGGCGGCCCCCGCCCCCGGAAAGCCCGAAGGGCCCGGCACCTTCGCAGGTGGCGGGCCCCGAGAGGCGGAGAGAGATCAGCGGCGGTGCTGGGAATCCGCGATCGTGACCTCGACGCGCTGGAACTCCTTCAGCTCGCTGTAGCCCGTCGTCGCCATCGCCCGGCGCAGCGCGCCGAAGAAGTTCATCGAACCGTCCGGCGTGTGCGAGGGGCCGGTGAGGACCTCCTCGGTGGTGCCGACGATGCCCAGGTCGACCAGCTTGCCGCGCGGGACGTCCTCGTGCGCGGCCTCCATGCCCCAGTGGCGGCCCCGGCCGGGGGCGTCCGTGGCGCGGGCCAGCGGGGAGCCGATCATCACGGCGTCGGCGCCGCAGGCGATGGCCTTCGGCAGATCGCCGGACCAGCCCACTCCGCCGTCGGCGATGACGTGCACGTACCGGCCGCCGGACTCGTCCATGTAGTCCCGGCGGGCCGCGGCGACATCGGCCACCGCCGTCGCCATCGGCACCTGGATGCCCAGCACGTTGCGGGTGGTGTGCGCGGCGCCGCCGCCGAAGCCCACCAGCACACCGGCCGCGCCGGTCCGCATCAGGTGCAGGGCGGCCGTGTAGGTGGCACAGCCGCCCACGATGACCGGAACGTCCAGTTCGTAGATGAACTGCTTGAGGTTGAGCGGCTCGGCGGCGCCCGAGACGTGCTCGGCGGAGACCGTGGTCCCGCGGATCACGAAGAGGTCCACACCCGCGTCCACCACGGCCTTGGAGAACTGCGCGGTGCGCTGCGGGGAGAGCGCGGCGGCCGTGACCACGCCCGAGTCGCGCACCTCCTTGATCCGCTGCCCGATCAGCTCTTCCTTGATAGGAGCCTCGTAGATCTCCTGGAGGCGCCGGGTCGCCGTCTCGGCGGGCAGCTCGGCGATCTCGTCGAGCAGCGGCTGCGGGTCCTCGTACCGGGTCCAGAGCCCTTCGAGGTTCAGTACGCCCAGTCCGCCCAGCTCACCGATCCGGATCGCGGTCTGCGGGGAGACCACGGAGTCCATGGGGGCGGCCAGGAAGGGCAGCTCGAAGCGGTAGGCGTCGATCTGCCAGGCGATCGAGACCTCCTTCGGGTCCCGCGTACGACGGCTCGGTACGACGGCGATGTCATCGAACGCGTACGCCCGCCGTCCGCGCTTGCCGCGCCCGATCTCGATCTCAGTCACCTTGTCCGGACCTTTCCTCTGAGTCAGCGCCTACCAGTATCCCCGACACATGACGGAGGGGCGGCCCGGGCGTCCTCGCGGAACGCCCCGTACCGCCCCTCCCGGGGACGTGACGGTCCGCACAACCGTCACGGGGTACCGGTGCGCGAATTACTTACGGCTGTAGTTCGGCGCCTCGACGGTCATCTGAATGTCGTGCGGGTGGCTCTCCTTGAGCCCGGCCGAGGTGATCCGGACGAACCGGCCGTTGGCCTGGAGCTCGGGGACCGTACGGCCGCCGACGTAGAACATCGACTGGCGCAGCCCGCCGACCAGCTGGTGGACGACGGCGGAGAGCGGACCCCGGTACGGAACCTGGCCCTCGATGCCCTCGGGGACGATCTTCTCGTCGGAGGCGACGCCCTCCTGGAAGTAGCGGTCCTTGGAGAAGGAGCGCTGCTCGCCGCGGGACTGCATGGCGCCCAGGGAACCCATGCCGCGGTACGACTTGAACTGCTTGCCGTTGATGAAGAGCAGCTCGCCCGGGGACTCCTCGCACCCGGCGAGCAGGGAGCCCAGCATCACCGTGTCGGCACCCGCGACCAGGGCCTTGGCGATATCGCCCGAGTACTGGAGGCCGCCGTCGCCGATGACCGGGATCCCGGCCTCCTTGGCGGCGAGGGACGCCTCGTAGATCGCGGTGACCTGGGGGACGCCGATACCGGCGACCACCCGGGTGGTGCAGATGGAGCCGGGGCCGACCCCGACCTTGACGCCGTCGGCGCCCGCGTCGATCAGCGCCTGGGCGCCGTCGCGGGTGGCCACGTTGCCGCCGATGACATCGACGCCCCCGTGGTTCGACTTGATCTTGGCGACCATGTCGCCGACCAGCCGGGAGTGGCCGTGCGCGGTGTCGACCACGATGAAGTCGACCCCGGCCCCGATCAGGGCCTGGGCCCGCTCGAAGGCGTCACCGGCGACTCCGACGGCCGCGCCGACCAGCAGCCGGCCGTTGCCGTCCTTGGCCGCGTTGGGGTACTGCTCGGCCTTGACGAAGTCCTTGACCGTGATCAGGCCCTTGAGCACCCCGGCGTCGTCCACCAGCGGCAGCTTCTCGATCTTGTGACGGCGCAGCAGCTCCATGGCGTCCACACCGGAGATCCCGACCTTGCCGGTGACCAGCGGCATCGGGGTCATGACCTCACGGACCTGACGGCCCCGGTCCGACTCGAAGGCCATATCGCGGTTGGTGACGATGCCCAGCAGCTTGCCGCCCCGGTCGGTGACCGGGACACCGCTGATCCGGAACTTGGCGCAGAGCAGATCGGCCTCGGCGAGCGTGGCGTCGGGGTGCACCGTGATCGGGTCGGTGACCATGCCGGACTCGGACCGCTTCACCAGGTCGACCTGGTTGGCCTGGTCGGTGATGGAGAGATTGCGGTGCAGTACGCCCACGCCGCCCTGACGGGCCATCGCGATGGCCATCCGGGACTCGGTGACCTTGTCCATGGCCGCGGAGAGCAGCGGGACGTTCACCCGGACGTTCCTGGAGATGTACGAAGAGGTGTCGATCTGGTCGGGGGCCATATCGGAGGAGCCCGGCAGCAGCAGCACATCGTCGTAGGTCAGCCCGAGTGTCGCGAATTTCTCGGGCACTCCGTCGACGTTGGTCATGACACCTTCCCCAAATGGCCTTGATCGGTGCGGATGTCCATGCTAACGGCCCGGAGGCCCGTCCCATTCCACGATCAAGATCACCCGGCCACTTTGTGCGATGGTCCACATGTCGTACGAATGGTTTGCGGGCGGCGGACGGATGGCGTAGGCGCGAGGCCCGGGGGCCGTACGAATGCCGTACGCGCCCCGCTCGCACGGAACCGGCCCGCCATCGAAACCAGCCGACCCGCCGGGTTCGTTCCGGCGCCGTCGCGGCACCGTTCCGGCGTCGGACCGCAGCTCGGCGCGGCTCGTCCCGGCGCGGCTCACCTCGTCCCGGGAGGCGTACGGCTATTGCTCGGCGAGGGCCCGCAGCCGGCTCAGCGCTCGGTGCTGGGCGACCCGGACCGCGCCGGGCGACATCCCGAGCATCTGGCCGGTCTCCTCCGCCGTCAGCCCCACCGCGACCCTCAGCACCAGCAGCTCGCGCTGCGTCTCGGGCAGATTGGCCAGCAGCTTCTTGACCCATTCGGCGTCGCTGCTGAGCAGCGCCCGCTCCTCGGGCCCGAGGGAATCGTCCGGCCGCTCCGGCATCTCGTCGGAGGGCACGGCCGTCGAACCGGGGTGCCGCATGGCGGCCCGTTGCAGGTCGGCGACCTTGTGGGAGGCGATGGCGAAGACGAACGCCTCGAAGGGGCGGCCCGTGTCCCGGTAGCGCGGCAGGGCCATCAGCACGGCGACGCAGACCTCCTGCGCCAGGTCCTCGACGAAGTGGCGGGCGTCACCGGGGAGCCTGCTCAACCGGGTGCGGCAGTAGCGCAGCGCGAGGGGGTGAACATGGGCGAGCAGATCGCGGGTGGCCCGTTCGTCCCCGTCGACGGCGTGGCGAACGAGGGCACCAATCACTGTGCTTCTGTCGTCACGCATCGGTCCATGGTGCCTCGGTGGCCGCTCGTCCGTGGCACCGCGCCCCATGTTGTGCACCGAAGCGTTATGAGCAGGTGCGCCGGAACTCATCGCTAGCGCCCTCCCCTTCCGCTCGACCGACTCCCCGAGGAACTCCACACCTCAAGGATGCGGCATCGCGGAGGAAACGAACGCCCGCCGGCTCCGTCTCCCCGCCCACCACCGTACGGCGAGCGGGGTACCCGGTGCCTCCGGGGACCGGGGTCCCGCGAAGGAGCGTCGAGTTCATCAGGGGGTTGCCCTCAGCGGACCAGGCCCCAGCGGAATCCGAGCGCGACGGCGTGCGCCCGGTCCGACGCGCCCAGCTTCTTGAAGAGGCGGCGGGCATGGGTCTTGACCGTGTCCTCCGAGAGGAACAGCTCCCGGCCGATCTCCGCATTGGACCGGCCGTGGCTCATACCCTCCAGGACCTGGATCTCCCGGGCGGTGAGCGTGGGGGCGGCACCCATCTCGGCCGACCGCAGCCGCCGGGGGGCGAGCCGCCAGGTCGGGTCGGCCAGCGCCTGGGTGACCGTCGCCCGCAGCTCGGCGCGGGAGGCGTCCTTGTGGAGATAGCCGCGGGCCCCGGCGGCGACCGCGAGGGCCACCCCGTCGAGGTCCTCGGCGACCGTGAGCATGATGATCCGGGCGCCCGGATCGGCCGAGAGCAGCCGCCGGACGGTTTCGACCCCGCCCAGGCCGGGCATGCGGACATCCATCAGGATGAGGTCCGAGCGGTCGGCACCCCAGCGGCGGAGGACCTCCTCGCCGTTGGCCGCGGTCGTCACGCGCTCCACGCCGGGCACGGTTGCCACCGCGCGGCGGAGCGCCTCTCGGGCGAGCGGGGAGTCGTCGCAGACGAGGACGGACGTCATGGCTGACCTCCGCGGCGCTCGCAGCTGATGCGCGTCACCTTGAGCCTCCAGGCTGGTACGTATCGTCACCTGTGCGGTTGAACGCTCTCGGACATGTGCCCGAGCGCTCGTTCCTTCAACCGCCTCGACCTACAAACGACGGTCACTCGAAAGAGTTACGGGTTCCCGGGGCCTCTTCGGCATCCGGGCGGGACCGCGCGGGTGGCGGGGTTTACCTGAAAGCTATGCCCCATTTAGATGCTTTTTCTTCACTTTCGTCAGTGTCTATGGCTAGATTCGCAATGAATCATATTTACATCTACTTAGATAGTAGATGTACGGTCGTGAGACATGGTGCGGACATCGGCGCGGCGCGGCGGCCACACGCCCGTACGACCCGACCGGACCCACTGAGCACGGATTCAAGGGGCAAGCCATGGCAGATTTCTCCCGCCTTCCGGGACCCAACGCCGACTTGTGGGACTGGCAGCTGCTCGCCGCCTGCCGCGGGGTGGACAGCTCTCTCTTCTTCCACCCCGAGGGCGAGCGGGGCGCCGCCCGCAGCGCCCGGGAGAATTCGGCGAAAGAGGTGTGCATGCGGTGCCCGGTACGGGCGGAGTGCGCGGCCCACGCCCTCGCGGTGCGGGAGCCCTACGGCGTCTGGGGCGGGCTGACCGAGGACGAGCGCGAGGAGCTGATGGGGCGGGCGCGGCACCGGCTGGTGCCCGCCGGGAGCGGCGCCGGGGAGACCAACCGCCGGCATTGACCGAACCGGCCCCGAACAGCGCAGAAACGTTTCTTTACAGCCGGCCCGCCGCAGGGGCCGGCCGCCCCGGCGCGGGCGCCCGTACCGGCGCGGCCCGTACGGCACGGCGGCCGTCCGGGCGGTCGGGCGTACGGCGGCTCAGCGCGCGGCGGCCCGGGTCAGCTGGTCGAGGGTGGCCGCGACGGCGGGCACCTGGGCCAGGTCGGGCAGGGTGAGGGCGACGATCTCCCGTTCGACCCGGGGGGCGAGCGTGACCGTGACCGCGCCCTTGGCCCGGACCGACTCCAGCGCCAGCTCGGGCAGGACGGCGACGCCGAGCCCGGCGCCGACGAGCCCCGCGACGGCCGGGTAGTCGTCGGTGGCGAAGTCGATCCTGGGGGTGAACCCGGCGGACTCGCAGACATCGACCAGCTGACGGCGGCAGCGGGGGCAGCCCGCGATCCACGGATCGTCGGCGAGGTCCCCGATGGCGACGGTCCCGGCGCCGGCGAGCCGGTGGCCCTCGGGGACCAGCCCTACGAGCCGGTCGGCGAGCAGCGGCCGGACCACCAGGTCGTCCCACTGGTCGGCCTGGTCGGCACGGTCGGCCGCCCGGCCTTCCGCTCCGGCTCCGGCTCCGGGCGCGGCGTCCCCGCCCGGGTCCGCGTAGCGGAAGGCCAGCGCCACATCGCAGTCGCCGTCGCGGAGCATCTCCACCGAGCGCGGAGGCTCGGCGTCGACCAGGGAGACCCGGGTGCCGGGATGGGCGGCGCGGAGCGCGGCCAGGGCGGTCGGGACCAGGGTGGAGCTGCCGCTGGGGAAGGAGACCAGCCTGACCCGGCCGGCCCGCAGCCCGGCGATCGCCGCGACCTCCTCCTCGGCGGCGGTGAGCCCGGCGAGGATGCCCGAGGCATGGCGTACCAGCGCCTCCCCGGCCTGGGTGAGTCGCATCTCACGGCCGGTACGGATCAGCAGCGGGGTGCCCGCCGAGCCCTCCAGGGCCTTCATCTGCTGGCTGACCGCGGGCTGGGTGCAGCCCAGGGTGCGGGCGGCGGCGGAGAAGGAGCCGGTGGCGGCCACCGCGCGCAGGACTCGGAGATGACGCGCCTCGATCATCCTTCGAATATAAGAGATTCTTGGGTATCGCGCGACTTACTCCGTGGATGCTTTGAGCACGGGGGTTTAGCGTAGGGACATGAAGCTACTGACGGTGAATGTCGCCCGCCCCCGGATAGTCGACTACACGAGTACGCCCGGCGGGGTCACCGGTATCGACAAGCGGCCCGCCGACGGGCCGGTCGGGCTCGCGGACCCGGGCGCGGGGAACGTGGGCAGCGGGGTGGCCGGGGACACGGTCTGCGACGCGGAGAACCACGGCGGCCCCCACCAGGCGGTGTACGCCTTCGCCCGGGAGGACCTGGACCGCTGGGAGCGCGAGCTGGGGCAGCCGATCGCCAACGGCTCCTTCGGCGAGAACCTCACGACGCTCGGTGTCGACGTCAGCGGCGCCCTGATCGGTGAGCGCTGGCGGATCGGCGGCGCCCTGCTGGAGGTCACCAGCGGCCGGGTGCCGTGCCGGACGTTCGCGGGCCGGCTCGGCGAACTGGGACTGCCCGAGAAGGGCTGGCTGAAGCGGTTCACCCAGCAGGCCGACTCGGGGGCGTATCTGCGGGTCGTCGAGCCCGGCGAGGTCCGCGCGGGCGACCCGGTGGAGATCGCGTACCGCCCGGACCACGGGATCACGGTCAACCTCTGCTTCCGGGCCGCCACCACGGAGCGGCACCTGCTGCCGTCGTTGCGGGTCGTCCGGGACGTCCTCAATCCGTCGGTGATCGAGAAGATGGACAAGTATCTGGCCAGGCAGGCCGGACGGCCGCGGTCCGCCTGACGGCACGGGCCGGGGCCGCCCCCGGCCGTACGGGAGCGTCCGGGACCGCCGCCCGGGGCCGTCTTCGGCGCCCGTCCCGGTTCCGGCCGGGGCGGGCGCCGACGTCCGGGCCCTGGCCGGGGCACTAACGTGCCGCCTATGACGACCGCACTGATTACGGGAGCGACCGCGGGGATCGGCGCCGCGTTCGCCCGCCGACTCGCCGCCGACGGCCGCGATCTGGTCCTGGTGGCCCGGGACACCGAGAGGCTCCGGGAGCAGGCCACCGAACTGCACGACCGGCACGGCATCGAGGCGGAGGTGCTGACCGCCGATCTGTCGGCGGAGGACGGCATCGCGGCCGTGGAACGGCGGCTCGACGACCGCAGAAACCCGGTGGACCTGCTGGTCAACAACGCGGGCTTCGGCAACAAGGGCCGCTTCCTCGAAGTCTCCATGGCCGACGAGCTGACCATGCTCAAGGTCCACTGCGAGGCGGTGCTGCGGCTGACCGCGGCGGCGGCCGGGCCGATGCGGGACCGGGGCCGGGGCGGTGTGGTCAATGTGGCGTCGGTGGCGGCCTTCGTCCCGCGCGGCACCTACGGCGCGTCCAAGGCGTGGGTCGTCCAGTTCACCCAGGGCGCGGCCCGGGACCTGGCGGGTTCGGGCGTACGTCTGATGGCGCTCTGCCCCGGTTTCGTACGGACCGAGTTCCATCAGCGGGCCGGAATGGGCACGGAGAACATCCCCGGCTGGATGTGGCTGGACGCCGACAAGCTGGTGGACGCGGCGCTGGCGGACCTGGCGCGCGGCAAGTCGGTCTCGATCCCGGACCCTCGGTACAAGGCGCTGATGGGGGTGGTGAAACTGGCCCCGCGCGGACTGCTGGGGGGACTCACCTCCAGGACCGGCCGCAAGTACGGCCCCCGGTAAGGGCGCGCCCGTGCGGACCACGGACACCGCCGCTGCCCCGGACGGCGGGGACGCCGCCGACGGCGACCGGGGCAGCGGGGACACCCGGCCCAGGGTGCTGCTGGCCATGGAACCCGGCCTCGCGGAACGCCTCTTCACCGGCCGCCGACTGGACCGGCTGACCTCGATCGCCCGGACCGATCCGGCGCTCGTCGCCCATGATCTACGGCACCCCTCCCCCGCCGTCCGCGACGCCCTGGCGACCGCCGACGCCCTGCTGACCTGCTGGGGAGCGCCGGTCCTCGACGCCGAGGCACTCGCGGCGGCCCCCCGGCTCACGGCCGTGGTGCACGCGGCGGGCTCCGTCCGGGGCCACATCACGGCCGCCTGCTGGGCGCGGGGCATCGCCGTCTCCTCGGCGGCGGCGGCCAACGCGGTCCCGGTCGCCGAGTACACGCTGGCCGCGATCCTCTTCGCGGGCAAACGGGTCCTGCCGTCGGCCCGGCGGTACGCGGAGCTGCGTACGGCCCACGACTGGGGCGCCGAACTGGCCGGGGCGGGCAACCACCGCCGTACGGTCGGAGTCGTCGGGGCGTCCCGGATCGGCCGTCTGGTGATCGGACTGCTGCGCCCGTTCGACCTGGACGTCCTGGTGTACGACCCGTACCTGGGCGGCGCGGAAGCGGCGGCGCTCGGCGCGGAGGCGGTGGGTCTCGACGAGCTCTGCGCACGCGGCGACATCGTCACGGTGCACGCGCCGGAACTGCCGGAGACCAGGTCGCTGATCGACGCGCGGCGGCTGGCGCTGATGCCGGACGGCGCGACCCTGATCAACACGTCCCGGGGGTCGCTCGTGGCGGAGGAGGCGCTGGTACGGGAGCTGGAGTCCGGGCGGCTCTTCGCGGTCCTGGACGTCACGGAGCCGGAGGTCCCGGCGGCCGGCTCACCGCTGTACTCCCTGCCGAACGTGCTGCTGACCCCGCACCTGGCGGGGTCGCTCGGGAACGAGCTGCACCGGCTGGCGGACGCGGCGCTCTCGGAGTTGGAACGGTTCGCCCGGGGCGCGCCGTTCGCGACACCGGTCACCCGGGAGTCGCTCCACCACTCGGCGTAGGCCCCCCGGGGCGCCGCCTTGTTCTCGTGCCGGGGGCAGCGCCGCAGAAGTACCGCTTTCGGAGCGCCCGCGGCCCGTCTGTGGCCGTTCGCGCGGTTCCCCGCGCCCCTAAATGCTCTCCCCAGCACCACCGCTGAGGAGGAGCCCGGGCCCGGAGCCGGGCTCCTTCGGAAGCAGGAGCAGGTGGAGGTGTTCAGGGGCGCGGGGAACCGCGCGACCAGCCACGGCCGGTCCGCAGACCGCCGACAGCATCAGGCCGCCGGGCGGGACCCGGGTAGTTCGGGGCGGTGCCCCGGAAGGCTGAGGCCCCCTCCGCGAGAGGCGGAAACGCACAAGGCCCGGGCCCCGTGGGGGCGCCGGGCCTTGGTGGCGGGAGGCGTCAGTGCGAGTGGCCGTGGCCGCCGTGGCCCGCGTCCGCCGGCTCCTCTTCCTTCTTCTCGACGACCAGGGTCTCGGTCGTGAGCAGCAGGGAGGCGATCGACGCGGCGTTCTCCAGCGCGGAGCGGGTGACCTTGACCGGGTCGTTGATGCCGGCCTTCACCATGTCCAGGTACTCGCCGGTGGCGGCGTTGTAGCCGTGGCCGGTCTCCAGCTCGCGGACCTTGGAGACGATGACGTAGCCCTCGAGGCCGGCGTTCTCGGCGATCCAGCGCAGCGGCTCGACCGCGGCGCGGCGGACGACGCCGACACCGGTGGCCTCGTCGCCCTTCTTGCCGAGGTCGCCGTCGAGCACCTTGGCGGCATGGACGAGAGCGGAGCCACCACCGGAGACGATGCCCTCCTCGACCGCGGCGCGGGTCGCGGAGATGGCGTCCTCCAGACGGTGCTTCTTCTCCTTCAGCTCCACCTCGGTGGCGGCGCCGACCCGGATCACGCAGACGCCGCCGGCCAGCTTGGCGAGGCGCTCCTGGAGCTTCTCGCGGTCCCAGTCGGAGTCCGTGCCCTCGATCTCGGCCTTGATCTGGGCGACGCGGCCCGCGACGTCGGCGGAGTCGCCGCCGCCGTCGACGATGGTGGTGTCGTCCTTGGTGATGGTCACGCGGCGGGCGGAGCCCAGCACGTCCAGACCGGCCTGGTCGAGCTTGAGGCCGACCTCTTCGGCGACGACGGTGGCACCGGTGAGGGTGGCCATGTCCTGGAGCATCGCCTTGCGGCGGTCACCGAAGCCGGGGGCCTTGACCGCGACGGCGTTGAACGTGCCGCGGATCTTGTTGACGACGAGGGTGGAGAGCGCCTCGCCCTCGACGTCCTCGGCGATGATCAGCAGCGGCTTGGAGCCACCGGCCTGGATGACCTTCTCCAGCAGCGGCAGCAGATCCTGGATGGAGGAGATCTTGCCCTGGTTGATCAGGATGTACGGGTCCTCCAGGACGGCCTCCATCCGCTCCTGGTCGGTGACCATGTACGGCGAGAGGTAGCCCTTGTCGAAGGCCATGCCCTCGGTGAAGTCCAGCTCCAGACCGAAGGTGTTGGACTCCTCGACGGTGATGACGCCGTCCTTGCCGACCTTGTCCATCGCCTCGCCGATGAGCTCGCCGACCTGCGGGTCCTGGGCGGAGAGCCCGGCCACGGCGGCGATGTCGGACTTGTCCTCGATCGGACGGGCGGTGGCGAGCAGTTCGTCGGAGACGGCCTTGACCGCGGCGTCGATGCCCTTCTTCAGGGCGGCCGGGGAGGCACCGGCGGCGACGTTGCGCAGACCCTCGCGGACCAGCGCCTGCGCCAGCACGGTGGCGGTGGTGGTGCCGTCACCCGCGATGTCGTTGGTCTTGGTCGCCACCTCCTTGAGGAGCTGGGCGCCCAGGTTCTCGTACGGGTCCTCGATCTCGACCTCGCGGGCGATCGTGACACCGTCGTTGGTGATCGTGGGAGCGCCGAACTTCTTGTCGATGACGACATTGCGGCCACGGGGGCCGATCGTCACCTTCACGGTGTCGGCCAGCTTGTTGACGCCGCGCTCAAGGGCGCGACGGGCGTCCTCGTCGAACTTCAGGATCTTCGCCATGGGAGCGTTTCTGTCCTCTTCTGAAAAGGTCTGCGAAAAAACCGCGCCCCCGGCGCCCGGTTCAGTACGTCAGCGGGAGCCAGGGGCGCGGATCAAGAACAAGCGGAGACGGCTCGGCTTACTTCTCGATGATCGCGAGCACGTCGCGAGCCGAGAGCACGAGGTACTCGTCACCGTTGTACTTCACCTCGGTGCCGCCGTACTTGCTGTACAGCACGACGTCACCGACCTTGACGTCGAGCGGCAGGCGCTCGCCGTTCTCGAAGCGGCCCGGACCGACGGCGAGGACAGCGCCCTCCTGGGGCTTCTCCTTCGCGGTGTCCGGAATGACCAGGCCGGAGGCCGTGGTCTGCTCGGCGTCGAGCGGCTGGACCACGATGCGGTCCTCAAGCGGCTTGATGGCAACCTTGGAGCTGGCGGTCGTCACGATCCGACCTCCCCCTTCGGAGATCTCACGGGGTTAACTGTCTGAGGTGGCGACCAGGTCGATCCGTCGTCGCGGGTGCCGGACCTGCCCGTCGCTGTTTTGGCACTCTCCCTGGGGGAGTGCCAGAACCGAGACTATGACCGCGATTAGCACTCGGTCAAGCGGAGTGCCAATCCGTCCGCCCGTGGCGGAACCCGGCGCGCCGGGCGCGCGCCTCCGCGAACCGGCCGTCCGCGGCGGATTCCAGCACGCCCCGCCCCCGCGAAAGGCGCCGCCCGGCGGAGCCGGGCGGCGCCCCGGGCTCAGACGTAGTCCTCCAGCCGGGCCACGGCGTATCCCTTGTCCGTGACCGTCTTCATCACCTGGCGCACCATGTCCGGCATGCTGCCCTTCCAGTCACCGGTACCCCGGAAGTGGGTCAGGATGATGTCGCCGGGGTGCAGGTCGCGATCCCACTCGCGCCACTCCATATGGTCCGGGAAAGCCTCCGCCGCCCACAGCGGCACCGCCTTGACCCCGCAGGTCTGCGCGGCCTTCAGGGTGTCCCGGTTGTAGTTGCCGTACGGCGGCCGGAAGAGCGGCGGACGCTTGCCGTAGAGCCGCTGGAGGCTGTCCTGCTGGCCGCAGATCTCCCGGCGCTGCTCCTCGTAGGAGAGGCCGGGCATATAGCGGTGGTTGAGGGTGTGGTTGTGCAGGGCGACCCCCGCGTCCTGCATCCGCCGGAAGTAGCCGTAGTCGTCGTTGATCACGTAGTCGCTGAGGAAGGCGCTGTACGGGATCTTCAGCTCGCTCATCATCCGGATGAAGTCGGGGTCCTTCTCGGCGCCGTCGTCGACCGTCAGGAAGACGATCTTCTCCTTCACCGGGACGGTGGTGAAGACCGGCGGGAGGGCCGCGCCGCCCTCGACCTCGAACCCCTGGCGGGTGTTGAGGAAGGGCTTGGTCGCCGGGGGCCGGGGCGCCGGCAGCGGGGTCTTCTCCAGACCCCAGGTGCGGGCCGCGGCCACCCGGGCCTTCTGGTCCTTGGCCACCTGTTCGACGTAGTCGGCCCGCGATCCGGCGGGGCCCGCCCGGTGGGCGTCCTGCTCGGCCCGTTCCAGCTGGGACTTCTCCGCCTGGGCCCCGGAATGGGGGGCCGGGGCGCCATGGCCCTCCGGGCCGGGGACGGTACAGCCCGTACCGAGGGCTCCGGCGAGCAGGACGAGGGCGATCGCGCTCCGGCGGAGCCGCCGGCCGCGCGCCCCCGCGAAGGCGCTCAGGGCGCCGGGCCCCGCCCCGCGCCCGGTCACGGCCCCCGGCCCGGACCGGCTCGCGATATCTACCGTTTCAACCATCTTTCCGTTTTGTCGTACTAGTCGCATGGCGCTGCATCCTGGCAGCCCGTCCGGGCCGGATCCGTACGACACCGCCATGGCCTGTGGACAGTGACCCGCCTGGCCCACACCTGGCTCACAATGGGCCGGGTGAACGACGTGCCCGCCCCCGCCTCCCCCGTCTCGCCCGGGTCCTCCGCCGACGCCCCGGCCGGAGTCCCCGCCGGAGTCCCCGCGCCCCTCGCGGTCCTGCTCTCCCCCGAGGGCCGTGCCGTGCTCGACTCCGTACGGGAGTACGACCCGGCCGGTGAACTGGCGCTGGCGACCCGGCTGCGCCGCGACCACCCGGCCGAACTGGTCTCGGCGGCGCTGGCCCAGGCGGCGCTGCGGCGGCGCGCCGTGCCCAAGTTCGGCGCGGCGGACGCGGAGCGGATGTTCTTCACACCGAACGGGGTCGAGCAGGCCACCCGCGCCCCGGTCGCCGCCCACCGGGCCGCCCGGCTCGCGGAGTGCGGGGTCCGGTCCGTCGCCGATCTGTGCAGCGGTATCGGCGGCGACGCCATCGCCCTGGCCAGGGCCGGGATCCGGGTCCTGGCCGTGGACCGCGATCCGCTGACCGCCGCCGTGGTCCGGGCCAACGCCGAGGCCCTGGGCCTGACCGGGCTGATCGAGGTGCGGTGCGCCGACGTCACGGAGATCGACACCGAGCCGTACGACGCGGTCTTCTGCGACCCCGCCCGGCGGGGCGGCCGGGGCCGGGTCTTCGACCCGGAGGCGTACTCGCCCCCGCTGTCCTGGGCGCTCGACGCGGCCCGCCGCCGCCCGGTCGCCGCCCTCAAGATCGCCCCCGGCGTGCCGCACGAACTGATCCCGCCCGACTTCTCGGCCGAGTGGATCTCGTACGAGGGCGAGGTGAAGGAGGCCGTGCTCTGGCGCGGTACGACCGACCCGGCGCCGGGCGGTGTCACCGCGACCCTGCTCTCCGGCGACGGCTCCGAGCCGTACGCCCTCACCGGGCTGGGGCTGCCGAACCCGCCGGTACGGCCCGTCGGGCGCTATCTGTACGAGCCGGACGGCGCGGTCATCCGGGCCCATCTGGTGGCCGAGGCGGCGGCCGGACTCCCCGACGGCGGCCTGATCGACGAGACGATCGCGTTCATCACATCGGACGAGCTGCGCCCGCTGCCGTCCGCCGCCGCGTACGAGCTCACGGACGTACTGCCGTTCAACCTCAAGCGGCTGAAGGCGCTGCTGCGGGAACGGGCGGTCGGCACGCTGACCGTGAAGAAGCGGGGATCGGCGGTCGAACCCGAGGAGGTACGGCGGAAGGTGAAACCGAGCGGGCCGAACGCGGCGACGGTCATCCTGACCCGGGTGAGCGGGGCGCCCTCGATGCTGATCGGTCACCCGGTGACGGCGGGCCCGGGGTGACGCGGGGCTTTGGTGGGGCTTTGGTGGTGGAGGCGCCCGGCCCGGCGGGGCGCCCGGGTCAGCGGTGCGCGCCCCCGGGGCGGCGCGCGGCGGGGACCGGATCGAGAGTCCGGGCCAGCCAGCGCAGATGCGCCACCGTGTTCACCAGGCCCGCGAGCCCGGCGATGATCGGGACGATCCCCGCGCCCAGGACGTAGACCAGGGTCGAGTACGGGGTGCGATGCCCCTCCTCCACGGCGCCGGAGAGCGTGCCGCAGACCAGGAGCCCGGCCGCCACACAGCCCAGGGACACCAGCAGCCAGCCCGCGTTGAGCCAGCCCCGGCCGAACCGGGCGTCACCGCGCGGATCCCGGTCGAGCGCAGTCCACGACCGCAGCAGCCCCCGTACGGCCCGGTCCTCGCGGGCCTCCGCCGCCACCACGGCCAGCGTCGGCACCAGGATCGCCACCCCGACCAGGCCGACGAACGCGGCGAAAACCAGATTGAAGCCGTCCAGGGTGTCGTCGACGGCGCGGAGCCCGACGCCCACGAGGGCCCAGCCCGCCTCGAACGCCGCCACCACCAGCAGCAGACCGAGCAGCCGGGCCGGTCCCACCGACTTGCCGACCAGCCGTTCGAGCACCCGCCGCCGCTCGTCGAGCAGGGCGACCCGGTCCGGCCAGGGGGATATGTCGTCCGGGTCCGGTGGTGGTGAGGGCAGCTCAGACATGCGCGGAGACTAGCGGACCCGCCTGCGGCGAGCCCCCGGGCCCGGAGTCCCCGCCTCCCGCGGGGTCCCAGGTCTCGAAGTGCCGGGACGCGCGAACCCGCCTCCTGCGGGGTCCAGGTCTCGAAGTGCCGGGACGCGTCCGGCGGCCTGGTGTTGTCGGCGGTCCGCGGACCGCCCGTGGCCGTTCGCGCAGTTCCCCGCGCCCCTGAATGCCCTCCCCGCTCCGACCCTGAAAGGAGGCCCGCCTCTCTGCGAGGGCGTTGAGGAGGGCAACCAGGGGCGCGGGGAACTGCGCGCGGGCGTCCGGCGGCGCCCGCACGGCGGGGCATTCGGCGCGAGGTCCCGCCCGGCGGGCTACGGCGTGTTCGGGGGCTCCGGGGGAGGGGTGTTCGCGCGGGTGAGGAGCAGGGCGCGTTCGCGGGCGTTGCGGGCCAGCGCCGCCGCCCGGCGGAATTCCTCCGCCGCCTCCGCCGTGCGGCCGAGCCGGGCCAGCAGATCGCCCCGTACGCCCGGCAGCGGGTGGTACTCGCGCAGCCCCGGGTCGTCGGCGACCGCGTCCACCACAGCGAGCCCGGCCTCGGGGCCGAGGGCCATTCCGACGGCCACCGCCCGGTTGACCTCCACGACCGGGGAGGGCGCGACGACGGCGAGCCGCCCGTACAGCGTGGCGATCATGGCCCAGTCGGTGTCCTCGTACCGGACCGCGCGGGCGTGGCAGGCGGCGATCGCGGCCTGGAGCGTATAGGGACCCGGCGCGGCCCCGGCCGCCGTTCCGGCCGCGCCCGCCCGGTCGAGTGCCGCGAAGCCGCGCCGGATCAGCAGCCCGTCCCAGCGGGCCCGGTTCTGGTCGGCGATCAGGACGGGCTCGCCGCCGGACCCCATCCTGGCCGGGATCCGCGACGCCTGGATCTCCAGCAGGGCGACGAGCCCGTGCACCTCGGCCTCGTCCGGCAGCAGCCCCGCGAGGACCCGGGCCAGCCGCAGTGCCTCCTCGCAGAGCGCCGGTCGTACCCAGTCGTCGCCCTTGGTGGCCGAGTAGCCCTCGTTGAAGACGAGATAGACGACCTCCAGTACGGAGCCGATCCGGGCCGCGCGGTCGGGCCCGTACGGCACCTCGAACGGCACGTCGGCCCCGGCGAGGGTGCGTTTGGCGCGGACGATCCGCTGGGCCACCGCGGGTTCGGCGGCCAGGAACGCGCGGGCGATCTCGTCGGTGGTCAGTCCGCCGAGGAGCCGTAGCGTCAGGGCGATCCGCGCCTGGGTCGACAGCACGGGATGGCAGGCCGTGAAGATCAGCCGGAGCAGATCGTCGTCGATATCGGCCTCGGTACCGGTGTCGTCCGACGGCTCCGGCGGCGGCGGCGCCGCGGTCTCCTGCGCCCGGCCGGCCTCGGCCAGCTTCCGCGCGTAGTTCTCCCGGCGGCGGACGAGATCGATCGCCCGGCGCTTGGCGACCGCGACGAGCCATGCCCCGGGTTTCGCCGGGACCCCTTCGGCGGGCCACTGTTCGAGCGCGCTGACCAGGGCGTCCTGCGCGATCTCCTCCGCCGTTCCGACGTCCCGGACGATCCGTGCCGCCGCGGCGATCACCCGCGGCTGCTCGATCCGGAACACCGTTTCCACCGCACTCGCCGCCGTCACGGCCACCCATCAGAGCAGCCGTGGACGGCGACGGCAAGCCGGGCCGGGTACGCCCCGGGATCCGGTGCGGGACCCGGTGCGGGACCCGGTGCGGGGGTCAGCCCTCGTCGGTCATCTCGGTGATCTGCCGGACCTCACAGGTCACCGTCCAGGCGTCGTCGTGGACCTTGAGGAAGCGGTTCGCCCACTCCACGGCCTCGGCCATGTCCTTGGCCTGGATGATCGAGTAGCCCCCGACGACCTCGGTGGCCTCGGTGAAGGGGCCGTCCGTGTACGAGAGCTTCCCGCCGGACCAGGTGACCCGGCGCCCCTCCGAGGTGGGGGCGAGACCGGCGGTCTCCAGCATCACCCCGGCCTCGGTGATCTCCTTCAGGAGGGCACCCATCCGCTCGCCCATCTCGGGGGAGAAGCCCTCCTCGGGCACGTTGTTCTCGTCGACTCGGACCAGGGTCAGAAAGCGGGGCATGACAAGCTCCTCGTTGGTTCGGATGAGAGTTCGCGCGGGGTCTTCTTCCCGCCTCTCACCCTTCCGTCGATCGCGCGACGACGTTTTCGACACGACCCGCGAAAAAACTTTTCAGCACCCGAAAAGCCCAGTTCAGCCCCGGTACCTGCCGGAGTCAGCCGACGCCGAGCGACTCGAACCGCCAGCGGTGTACGGGCCGGGAGACCAGCTCCGCCGGGGGGTCGGGCAGCTCGGGCAGGCCGGCCCCGAGCCCGTCGGCCGTCCGCCACCAGGTGATCACCAGGACCCGGTCGGCCCCGGCACCGAAGGTCTCCCGCCGGTGCGGGCCGGGCAGCGGTCGGCTACGGGCCCAGGCCAGCAGTTCGGCGCCCCGGCCCGGGGCCGCCTTGGCCTCCCACATCAGGGCGACCAGCGCCGAATCAGCCGGCCCGCCGTCCCCGTTCGCGTCCGCGTTCGCCGTCATGACGCCTCCCCTCGGCCCGTCTCCGGGCCGTCACGAGTACAGGTTCTTCTTGCTGATCTCGTGCACATGGTCGTGGTCATGGGAATGCTCGTGCCCGTGGCCATCACCGTGGCCGTGGTCTCCCGTCCCGGCGCCCGGTACATGCGGATCCGTCACCGGCAGCGACGAGTCCGCCGACAGCTCCAGATCCGACGCGGGCCGGTTGCGCGCCACCATCTCAGCGCCCAGCGCCGCCACCATCGCCCCGTTGTCCGTACAGAGCTTGGGCCGGGGCACCCGCAGCCGGATGCCCGCCCGCTCGCACCGCTCCTGGGCCAGCGCCCGCAGCCGCGAGTTGGCCGCCACGCCGCCGCCGATCATCAGATGGTCGACGCCCTCGTCCCGGCAGGCGCGGACCGCCTTACGGGTCAGGACGTCGACGACCGCCTCCTGGAAGGACGCCGCCACATCGCGTACCGGCACCTCCTCGCCCGCCGCCCGCTTCGCCTCGATCCAGCGGGCCACGGCCGTCTTCAGCCCGGAGAAGGAGAAGTCGTACGCCGGGTCGCGGGAGCCGGTCAGTCCGCGCGGGAACGCGATCGCGGCCGGGTCGCCCTCCTTCGCCAGCCGGTCGATCACCGGGCCGCCGGGGAATCCGAGGTCCAGCACCCGGGCGATCTTGTCGAACGCCTCGCCCGCCGCGTCGTCGATGGTCGAGCCCAGGGGCCGGACGTCGCTGGTGATGTCCGGCGCGAGCAGCAGCGACGAGTGGCCGCCGGAGACCAGCAGGGCCATCGTCGGCTCGGGCAGTTTGCCGTGCTCCAGCTGGTCGACGCAGATATGGGAGGCGAGGTGGTTGACCCCGTACAGCGGCTTGCCGAGGGCATAGGCGTACGCCTTCGCCGCCGCCACGCCCACCAGCAGCGCGCCCGCCAGACCTGGCCCGGCGGTGACCGCGATCCCGTCGAGGTCGCGGGCCGAGACGCCCGCGTCCTTCAGGGCGCGCTCGATGGTGGGGACCATGGCCTCCAGATGGGCGCGGGAGGCGATCTCGGGGACGACGCCGCCGAAACGGGCGTGATCGTCGACGCTGGACGCCACGGCGTCGGCGAGCAGGGTCGTCCCCCGGACGATCCCGACGCCGGTCTCGTCGCAGGAGGTCTCGATACCGAGGACCAGCGGTTCGTCAGCCATCACTCAACATTCCTTCGCGGTGCCGCGCACCTGGTGGCGCATGACGAGCGCGTCGACATTGCCCGGCTGGTAGTAGCCGGGGCGGATTCCGATGGGCTCGAAGCCGAAGCGCTCGTAGAGCTTCTGGGCCCTGGTGTTGTCCACCCGCACTTCGAGCAGGATCTCCTCGCACTCGAAGGCGGTGGCGTGCCGGACGAGATCGGTCAGCAGCCGGGCGCCGAGGCCGGTGCCCCAGCGGTCGCGGGCCACGGCGATGGTGAGGACGTCGGCGAGGCCGCCCGCCGCGCCGAGCCCGGCGTAGCCGGTGATCCGGCCGGTCCCGGGCTCCTCGGCGACCACGTAGTGGCGGTTGGCGCGGGGCCCCCGGGCATGGGCGAGATCGCCCCAGAACATCCCCGGTGACCAGGCGTCCTCGGGGAAGAGGTCGTTTTCCAGGACAAGTACTTGTCCGAGATCCCACCAGCGCATCCCGCGCAGGACGGGAGCGCCGCCGGAACCGGCACCGGACCCGGACCCGGACCCGGACCCGGATTCGGGCTCGGATTCGGGCTCGGTGGTGGAGGCAGAAGCCCGGCCGTCCCCGGCCGGATCGCGCGGGACGGTCACTGCGGGGTGACCACCTTGTAGTTCTTCGGCACCTGCGCGTCCGGCCGGCGCAGATACAGCGGCCTCGGCGGCAGGAACACCGCCGACGGCTCGCCGGACGCGGCCTCCCGGGCCAGTTCGTCGGCGGCCAGCGCCGCCAGGGCGGCGGCCGACACGTACTCGGGTCCCGGCAGCACGGTGGTGAAGGCGTCGGGGTAGAGCAGGGCGCCCGCGCCGACGGCGGGCAGGCCCGCGACCCGCTCGGCGAGGTCCGCGGGCCGGTCGACGGCCGGTCCCTCGACCCGGGCGCGCGGGGAGTCGTACCGGGCCCAGTAGACCTCCTTGCGCCGGGCGTCCGTCGCCACCACGAACGGCCCTTCGAGGCCCGCGTCGCGTCCGGCCGCGTAGGCGATCCCGTCCAGCGTGCAGAGCCCGTACACGGGCACGCCCAGCGCCGAACCGAAGGTCGCGGCGGTCACCAGACCGACCCGCAGCCCGGTGTAGGGGCCGGGGCCGACCCCGGTCACCACGGCCGTGACGGCGTCGAGTCCGACCCCGGCCTCGGTCAGGACCCGGTCGACGGCGGGCAGCAGCAGTTCGCCGTGGCGCCTGGCGTCCACCCGGCTGGACTCGGCGACGACGTCGGTGCCGTCGTGGAGGGCGGCGGTGACGGCGGGCGTGGCGGTATCTACGGCGAGCAGGAGCACGCGAACAGCCTACGGCTCCCGCGACCCGGGCACGGCTCCCCCTCCCAGGGGGGAGGCTGCTGCTACCGTCGCCACGGAGACATCCCATGCGACAGTCGTTCAGTCGTTTCGACGTCCCGGAGCAGATCCGGAACGAAATGGATCAGATACGGGTCAGATACGGATCTGAACAGAACGACGCCGGTCAGGCCGGAACGGATTCGGAACGGAAGACGGACCGAACCGACCCGGCCCGGCCCGGAAGTCGGCATGACGGAAGCGACGGACCCGGAGAGCCGGAGAAGACCGAAAGGTGGCGCAGGTGGCACGCAGCTCGGGACTGGTGGCCGGGCTCACGGCAGCCGCTCTGGCGGGTGTCGGTTTCCTCGCCTACAAGGCGGAGGCCAGCGTCTCCGACATGAAGGCCAGGCCGGGCGCGAGTACGGGCCCCGGGAAGTCCGCGCCCAAGACGCCGGTCAACCCGCTGGCGCTGCCAGCCGGATCGGGCTCGGGCGAACGGGTGGTCTACGGGCTCCAGTCGCGCCGGGTCTGGCTCGTCGAGGCCAAGGGGAACAAGGTCAAGCACACCTTCCAGGTGATGCCGTCGACGGTGAACCCGAAGCCGGGGACGTACTCGGTGACCTCGCGGGCGGGGAAGATCCCCGGCTCCGACGGGGTGGCGATCGAGCATGTGATCCGGTTCGCCAAGGCCGACGGGGTGACGGTCGGCTTCAGCGCGGCGGTCAACGGCTCCATGGCGGCGCCGAATCCGAAGAAGAAGACCGGCGGTGTGCGGATGACGCGCGCCGACGGCGATGTGATCTGGAGCTTCGCGACGGTCGGGACGAAGGTCGTCGTCCTCCCCTGACCGGTCCGGCACCGCCCCGGCCGGTCGCGTCGACGTACAGGCGGGGAGAACCGCCCGTACGGAGGACCCGGCGGGGTGAGAGGTCCCGTACTCCTCGGCGGTACGTCCCCGGCCCCGGTACGCGTTCGTACGGCTCCGGGCGCTCCGGCGCCCGGACGGCCCCGGCCGGACGGTCAGGCGGCGTCGCGGCGGGTCGGCGGACGGGCCTCGTCGGCACGGGCGCCCGGCTCGGCGTGCGCCACGCAGTCCGCACCTTCGTATGCGCGGTCGCGGTCGGTCTCGTCGTGGAGCCGGGGCGGGGTGGAGACCGCCGTCGCCGCCGCGCAGGAGGCCAGCAGATCCCGCATGGACGGCGGCTGGGGCGGCCGGTGCCGCCGGGACGGCCGGAGTGCCGTGTCGCGCTCGGATGCCATGGCTGCCTCCCAGGTCACGAGGACCGGTTCGGTCGACGGTCATCGGTGGACGGTCGGGTAGTTAGGTACACCTAACCAAGCGTCCGTACCATGTCACCACGCCCGGTACGTCCCGCGCAACAATTTCCCGACGGCTTGTCGGAATATCCGGGGAATCCGGCCGGAGCGCCGCGCGGGATCGCCTCCGGACCCGCCGGACCCCGGCTCGTACGCGTACCCCGCCGGTCGCGAAACCTCGCCCGTCGCAAACCCCGGCTCCGGGCGCGGCACGGCCGCCCCGACGTCAGACCGACCGCAGGTCCGACTCCGCCCAGCGCGCCCCGTACCCGGTCAGCGTCACCGTCCGGCGGTCGTCGTCGGTGTCGCCGACGACCCGGTGGATCACCACATGGAGCCGGTCGTCCGACAGGTCCTCGACCTTCCCGTCGCCCCACTCCACCACGACCACCGAATCCGGCAGGGAGACGTCGAGATCGAGATCCTCCATCTCGTCCAGACCGCCGCCCAGCCGGTAGGCGTCCACATGGACGAGGGCCGGGCCGCCGCTCAGCGGTGGATGGACCCGGGCGATGACAAAGGTGGGCGAGGTGACCGCGCCCCGGACGCCGAGGCCCTCCCCCAGCCCCCGGGTCAGGGTCGTCTTTCCGGCGCCCAGCTCGCCGGTGAGCATCACCAGATCGCCGGGGCGCAGCAGCTTCGCCAGCCGTCGTCCCAGGTCGCGCATCTCCTCGGCCGATTCGACGGCACGTCCGGCGACGGCGGCGGCAGCGGGGGCGGAGCCGGACGCGGCTCCGGACGCGGGGGCGGGCGGCGCGGGGACGGCGTCAGCCGGGTTGTGCGGTGCTTCCATACGGGCCAACGTTAGCCGCTGCCGGTACCGCCCCGGCGCGGGCGAGCAGATCCGCCAGCCGGTCCGTGACGGCCTCCGGGTACTCCAGCATCACCAGATGTCCGGCGTCCGGCACGATCACCAGCTCGGCGTCCGGCAGCAGGTCGGCGATGGACTCGCTGTGCGCGCTCGGGGTGACCAGATCCTTGTCCCCGGCCAGTACCAGTACCGGAAGGCCGGCGAAGACCTCCAGGTCACCGGCCTTGTCGTGGTCGTCGAAGGCGGGATAGAACTCGGCGACCACATCGATCGGGGTCGACTCGATCATCCGCTCCGCGAACCGCGCGACCGCCGGATCGACGTCGCGGGAGGAGAACGAGTACCGCTTGATCAGCCCGGCGAAGAGGTCGGCCGTGGCCCGGCGGCCGCGTTCCACCAGCTCGGCCTGGGAGCCGAGGGCCCGCAGCACCTGCGGCAGTACGCGCCGTACGGCGGCCACACCCGCGACCGGGAGCCCGTAGTTGACCTCGCCCAGCCGTCCGCTGGAGGTGCCGACGAAGGCGACGGCCGCGACCCGGTCCCGGACGAACTCCGGATACTGCGAGCCCAGCGCCATCACCGTCATCCCGCCCATCGAATGCCCCACGAGCACCACGGGACCCTCGGGGGCCGCCGCGTCGATCACGGCCCTCAGATCCCGGCCCAGCTGGTCGATGGAGACCGGCCGCCGGCCCGGCCCCTGCTGGGCGGCGCCCCGCTCCGACCTGCCGTGGCTCCGCTGGTCCCAGTGGACGGTACGGACCAGTCCGCGCAGGGCGGCCCGCTGGAAGTGCCACGCGTCCTGGCTGAGGCAGTAGCCGTGGCTGAAGACGACGGTGACCGGGGCGGGCGCCTTACGGCCGAAGAGCCTGCGCCGACGCGGCCCGGCGGCCTGCGGATCGAGATCGTCGACCTCGTAGTAGAGGAGGGTGCCGTCGTCGGCGACGGCCTTCCCGGGGACGCCGCGCACCGATCCGTACGGGCCCGTGGCGTCGAGGGCGAGCCGGGCCTTCTTACGGACCCCCCGGCCGACGGTGAGCCGCTCGACGGCCACGCCCACGGCCGCGCCCGCCGCGATCACCCCTATCGCGGCGCCCGCGATCCCGGCCCGGCGCCAGGGGCCCGTCCCGGCGGAGACCGCGGCTGCGGCCAGGGCTTCCCCCGTACTGGTCTCGGTCACCGTGCGGCTCCTCCTGGTCGTCCTCGTCGGCCGGGTCGTCGTCCGTCTCCGTGGTCCCGCGGCCCCGGGGGGATCCGGGCGGGCGGGCATCGGCCCTCCCGCTCCTTCCGCGCGGACCCGGTTCTCATGCCGGGGGCTGCGTACCGCCGTTCGGGTCGGCGGCGGGCGCGGTTCCGGCGCCGGCGGCCGTGCCGACGTAGTGGCGGGGCACCCGCTGGCCGATCCGGGTGACGATCTCGTACGCGATGGTGTCCGAGGCCCGCGCCCAGTCCTCGGCCGTCGGCTCACCCCGGTCCCCCGGGCCGAACAGCACCGCCTCCGTGCCCTCCTGCACCTTGTGCCGCCCCAGATCGACCACGAACTGGTCCATGGCGACCCGTCCGGCGACCGTGTGCAGCTCCCCGCCGACGAGTACGGGCCCCCGGCCGGAGGCATGGCGCGGAACGCCGTCCGCGTACCCGACGGGGATCAGACCGAGGTTCGTCTCCTCGCCGGTGACATAGGTGTGCCCGTAGCTGACGCCGTGTCCGGCCGGGACGGCCTTCACCAGAGCGACCCGGGCGGAGAGCGTCATCACCGGCCGCAGCCCCAGCTCCCGGGCCGTACCGACCTCGGGCGACGGCGAGATGCCGTACATCGCGATCCCCGTCCGCACCAGGTCGAAATGGGCCTCGGGGAGGGTGAGGGCAGCCGGGGAGTTGGCGATGTGCCGCACCTCCGGATCGATGCCCCGGCCCTCCGCGTACGCCAGCATCTCCCGGAACGTGTCCGACTGGAGCCGGATCGACGGATGCCCCGGCTCGTCGGCGCAGGCGAAATGCGACCAGACACCGGTCACCCGGACCGCGCCGGACGCCTCGGCGGCGCGGGCGGCGGCCACCAGCTCGGGCCAGTCGCCGGGCTGGCAGCCGTTACGGCCCAGGCCCGTATCCGCCTTCAACTGGATCCGGGCGGGGCGGCCGGCCTCCCGGGCGGCGGCGACCACCTCCGTCAGCGCCCACATACCGCTGACCGACATGTCGAGCCCGGCTTCGACACCCTCGCGCCAGGGGCCGCCGGGCGTCCACAGCCAGCACATCAGGGGCCCGTCGAGCCCGGCGGCGCGCAACGCGAGCGCCTCCCACGGCGTCGCCGTCCCCACCCAGGCGGCCCCCGCCTCCCGGGCGGCCCGGGCGCAGGGCAGGGCGCCGTGCCCGTAGGCGTCGGACTTCACCACGGCCATCAGCGCCGCGCCGCCGGTCCGGGCGCGCAGCGTCGCGACGTTGCCGCGGAGCGCGCCGAGATCGATCTCGGCGCGGACGCGGGAGAAGCCTGAGGTGGTGACGGTGTCGTTCATCCCCCCCAGTCTCTCAGAGCCCCCGCTGAGGGGTACCTGCCCCTGCGGGCGCCCGCGGCGGGAGCCCGTCCCCGGGGTACCGCCCCCGACCAACCGGGCCGCGCCCGGCGACCTGGCGCCACCGGCGGCCCGCGGACCGCCGGTGGCTCGTCTCGCAGTTCCCCGAGCCCCTGGGTTGCCCTCGTCACCGCCCTTGCAGGGAGGCGGGGCCCTTTTCAGGGACGGCGCTGGGGAGAGCATTTAGGGGCGCGGGGAACTGCGCGACCAGCTACAGACGGCGGGCGGTCGCCCGACAACACCCGCCCGGCAGGTCGGATGGCGTGGCCCTCACCCGAAGGGCCGAGGCGCTGGGGGCCGCGCCCCCGAACGCCGCCCCCTCCGTCCGAGGCGGGACGGCGATGGCCCTCAGGGGGACTGGATGTCGCGCCACGCCGCAGGGAGGGTCGTCGCGATGTCGGGGGCCGTGACCGGGGTGCCGACCCGGGTCGCGGCCGTGCGGGCCGACAGGCCGTGGAGGTAGGCCGCGGCGGAGCCCGCGTCCCGCGCGGAGAGGCCCGTCGCGAGGAGGGAGCCCGCGAGGCCGGAGAGCACGTCCCCGGAGCCCGCCGTCGCCAGCCATGGTGTGCCCATCGTGTCGGCCCGGACCGGTGTTCCCGGGTCCGCGTCGGCGACCAGGGTCGTGGAGCCCTTGAGCAGGACCGTCGCCCCGTACCGGCCCGCGAGTTCCCGGACGGCGGCGAGCCGTCCGGCCTCGACCTCGTCGCGGGTGGTGCCGAGGAGCGCCGCCGCCTCGCCTGCGTGCGGGGTGAGCAGGGTGGGCGCGGCGCGGTCCCGCAGCAGGCCGGGTTCGTCGGCGAGGCGGCGCAGTCCGTCCGCGTCGACCAGTACGGGGACGGGCGCGGCGAGGATCTCCGCGACGGCGTCGAGTTCGTCGCCGAGTCCGGGCCCGACGACCCAGGCCTGGACGCGGCCCGCCTTCTCCGGCGGCCCGGCGTGGACCAGCGTCTCGGGGTAGCGGGCGATCACCTGGTCGGCGGCGTGCCCGACGTACCGTACGGCTCCGGCGCCGCCCCGCAGGGCGCCCGCGACCGCGAGGACCGCCGCGCCCGGGTAGCGCGCGGAGCCCGCGGCGATCCCGACGACACCGCGCCGGTATTTGTCGTCGGCCGCGCCGGGCCGGGGCAGCAGCCGGGCCACGTCGGCGTGCTGGAGGGCCTCCAGCGCCGGTACGGACGGCAGTACGCCGCCGAGTCCGATGTCGACGAGGTGTACCGCGCCCGCGTGTTCGCGCGCCGGGTCGACGAGGAGCCCCGGCTTCTCCGTGCCGAAGACGACGGTCAGATCGGCCCGGAGCGGCTCGCCGCGCACCTCGCCGCTGTCGGCTTCGACGCCGCTGGGCAGGTCGACGGCGACGATCACGGCCCGGGAGCCCCGGGCGGCGCGGGCCACGGGCACGGCGTCGGGGCGGAGTCCGCCTCGGCCGCCGATGCCGGTGATCCCGTCGAGTACGAGGTCGGCCGCGGCCAGGACCTCGTACGGGTCGTCGGCGACCCGGCCGCCCGCCGCGAGCAGCGCCGCGAGGCCGCCGGGGTGGGCCCGGTCGGGGGCGAGGAGTACGGCGCTCACCGCGGCGCCCCGGCGGGCGAGCCGGGCGCCCGCGTAAAGGGCGTCGCCGCCGTTGTCGCCGCCGCCCGCGAGGACGACGACCCGTGACCCGTAGACCCGGCCGGCCGGTCCGCCGGCCGGTCCGCCGCCGGGCCCGCCGCCCGGTCCGCCCCGCAGGAGCCGGGCGCAGACGGCGGCGAGTCCGGCGGCGGCGCGCGCCATCAGGGTGCCGTCGGGGAGCCGGGCCATCAGTTCGGCCTCGGCGCGGCGGACGGTGTCCACGGTGTGGGCGGTACGCATGGTCCGAGTCTCCCCCACCCTTCGTCCGGCCGCGCCCCCACCACGCCCGGGCCCCGGAGGCCCCGGCCCTCCCCGGAGGGGCCGCTGACGAGGTCTCAGGCGCCGGACCGCGTGGGCGCGTACCCCGGCCTCACCGCGGGGTTGACGCGACCTCAAGTCGAACTTAGGTTTGCCTTACCTAAGTGGTCGTGAGCGTTTCGCGACCACTCCTGGCCTTCCCCGAAACCGAAAGGTGCCCCCACCCATGCGCTCTGCCGCCACCAAGGCCCCCAGCAAGGCCGCTCGTACGGCCGCCCGCGCCGGTGTCGCCGCGCTCGGTGCCGCCGCCCTCACCCTGGGCCTCGCCTCCTCCGCGTCCGCGGCGACCGTGACGAGAACGGTGGTGGACGGGGCGACGTACAACCTCTCCCTGACCGCCCCGAACACGGCCGCGGCGACCGGGCAGAACGTCACCGTCAGCGGTTCCGGCTACAACCCCTCGCGGGGTGTGTACGTGGGCCTGTGCGCGGTGCCCGCGGGTGTGAACGTCACCGACCCGTCGACCTGGAACGCCAAGCCGACGCCGTGTCTCGGCGGCCAGGACCAGGCCGGTACGACGGGCGCGTCGCACTGGGTCAACAAGGACTGGTACTGGATGGCCCCGAACAACTCCTCGCCGTACACGGTCGCGGCGGGTCGCGGCGGCTTCTCGGTCCAGATCCACGTCAAGGCGCAGATCTCGCCCTCCGTCACCTGCGGCCAGAACGGCGTGACCTGCGCGATCGTCACCCGCGCCGACCACTTCGATACCAATGACCGCAAGTACGACGTCTACGTCCCGGTGACGTTCTCCTAACCCATGCCCACGCGCACCAGAAGCGCCGGACGCCTCGTGGCCTTCGCCGCGCCGTTCCTGTTCGCCGCCGCGGCCCTCACCGCGGCGGCGCCGGGAACGGCCGCGGCGGCCACGCCCGGCGAGGCCACCGGGCCCACCGGCCAGAAGCTGACCGTCTCCGAGACGGCGAATATCGACCCGGCCGGACAGAAGGTCCGGGTCTCCGGCACCGGTTACGACGTCACCAAGGGCATCTACCTGGCGGTCTGCCGGGTTCCCGAGCCCGGCGAGCAGCCCAGCCCCTGCCTGGGCGGCAGTGATTTCTCCGGAAGTTCCGGTTCCTCCTACTGGATCTCCAACAACCCGCCGCCCTACGGCGTCGGCCTGGTGAAGAAGTTCACCGCCGACGGCGACGGCAAGGGGAGCTTCACCTTCGATCTGACCCTCAAGGCGAAGGACAGCGGCGCGGACTGCACCCAGGCCCGCTGTGCCGTCGTCACCCGGGCGGACCACACCCATATCTCCGACCGCGACCAGGACGTCATCGTCCCGTTCACCTTCGCGGCGGGCGGCGGACCGCCCGCGCCCGAGGTCCCGGCCGGGACCGTACGGCACCAGGCGCTGCGGACCCTCACCCCGCCCGTCGGCGGCGCCGACCACGCGGTGGCCGACCCGGCGAAGGGGCGGCTGTACGTGGCGAGCGACAGCGGCACCGAGCGGCGGCTGACGACCTACGACACCACCACGGGGCAGGCCGTCGGCGCCCCCGCCGTACTGCCGGGCGCGGTCTCGGCGATGGCACTGGACTCCGGCGCGAACGCCCTGCATCTGGCCTTCGACGGGCGGCTGGCGACGTACGACACGAAGTCCGGCGAGCTGACGGACAAGGCGCTGCTGGACGCCCATGTGAGTCTGCTGGCCGTCGATCCCTCGGCCGGGCGGGTCTACGCCGCCGAACCGTCAAGGAGGTCGGTCACGACCTTCACCACCGGGAGGACGGCGTCCGCCGACTGGCAGCGGATCGGCGCACCGGCCGTACTCCGGTTCCCGCCCGCGGGGCTGGCCGTCGACACCTCGGCGGACCGCGCGTACGCCACCCATGTCGGGCCCAACACCTCCACCTCGCCGATGACGTTCCACAACATCCTGAACGGCATCGACGGGAAGACCGGGGCGGTCACGAGCGAGCTGAGCCTGGGCACGTCGGCGCTCGGCAGTATGGGGCTCACAGTCGACCCGAAGACCCGTACCGGCTATGTCGCCAATCTGGCGGCGGGCACGGCCTTCGCCGTCGACCTGGCGGCGAACAAGGTCACCGGCACCCTGCCCGCGGGCCCCAACCCGAAGGCGATGGCGTTCGACGCGTCCACCGAGACGCTGTACGTGGCCCGGACCCAGGCGCCGGAGGTCGCCGCGATCGATGTGAGGACCGGGAAGACCGAGGTACTGGAGGTCGGCGACCAGCCCTCCGGGATCACCCTCGATCCGGAGGTCCGCGGCGTCTTCACGGTCGCCGACGGCAAGGTGACCCACAGCCAGCGACAGGTCTCCCCGGCGGTGACCCGGGCCCCGAAGGCGGCGACGGTCACGGCGGGCGGGAAGGCCGAGTTCACGGCCGCGGCGACGGGCTTCCCGGCGCCCGTCAACGGCTGGGAGGTCAGCTCGGACGGCTCGGCCTGGCTGCCGATCGCCGGCGCGTCGGGCCCGAAGCTCACCTTCACGGCGGCGAGGGAGCACGACGGGAACCGCTACCGGGCGGTCTTCTCCAACCCCGTCGGGTCCCTGCGCTCCGCCCCGGCCGCACTGACGGTGAAGGAGGCCACGCAGGAGCCGCCGCCCGGCTCGGCCGGCGGTTCGTCCAACGGTTCGGCCAACGGCGGCTCGTCGGGCGGCTCGTCCTCCGGCAGCACCGGCGGCCACTCCACGGGCGGCGGAAACAGCGGTACGACGGGTGCCTCGGGCGGCGGTTCGGCAGGCGGCGGCTCCACCGGCGGCGGCGCGTCCGGCGGCGGTACCGGCGGATCCGGCGGCGGATCGCTCGCCTCCACCGGTACGAGCGCCTTCGCCCTCACCGGCGCGGCGGCCGGACTCGCGGTCGCGGGCGCCCTGGCCACCTTCCTGGTCCACCGCCGTCGCGGGACGGCCTGACCCGGCCCGGAACACCCCACCGGCCGGAACACCCGCCGGCCGGGACGGACCGCGCGCCCCTGCAAGGCTCGCGCGGGCCGTCCCGGCCCTCACCGGGGCCCTACACCCCCCGCGGGACCCACCGGTGCCGCCGCCCTCCTCCCTCCCCGGGGAACGGGCGGCGGCACCGGTGTTCCGCGGCACCCGCTCATCGCCGCCCGCCGACCGCCGCCCCGGCCGACCCGCCGCCCGTCGGAGCCCAGCCCCCTCCGAGCCCGCCGCGGACGGCCCGTCACCCCTCCGCGATCGCCACCGCCGACGCCACGCCCGCGTCATGGCTGAGGGAGATATGCCAGGAGCGCACCCCCAGCGCCGTCGCCCGCGCCGCCACCGTGCCGTAGACCTCCAGCCGGGGGCGCCCGTCGGACTCGACGCGGATCTCCGCGTCCGTCCACTGGAGGCCCGGCGGAGCGCCCAGCGCCTTCGCCACCGCCTCCTTCGCGGCGAACCTGGCCGCGAGGGACGCGTACCCCCGCCGCTCCCCGCTGGGCAGCAGCAGCTCGCGTTCCAGGAAGAGCCGCCGGGCCATCCCCGGCGTACGCCGCAGCGACGCCGCGAACCGGTCGATCTCGGCGACGTCGATCCCCACCCCGATGATCATCTGTTGACTCACTACTCCACGGTCACGGACTTGGCCAGATTGCGCGGCTGGTCGACCTCGTTGCCCCGGGCCGTGGCCAGCTCACAGGCGAACACCTGCAACGGAACCGTAGCGACCAGCGGCTGGAGCAGGGTCGGGACGGCCGGGATCCGGACCAGATGATCCGCGTACGGCACCACCGCCTCGTCGCCCTCCTCCGCGATCACCACGGTCCGCGCCCCCCGCGCCCTGATCTCCTGGATATTGGAGACGATCTTGCCGTGGAGCACCGACCGGCCCCGGGGAGACGGCACCACGACGACCACCGGGAGCCCGGCTTCCACCAGGGCGATCGGACCGTGCTTCAGCTCACCCGCGGCGAAGCCCTCGGCATGCATATAGGCCAGTTCCTTCAGCTTGAGCGCGCCCTCCAGGGCGACCGGATAGCCGACATGGCGGCCCAGGAAGAGGACGGTGCCCTGACCGGCCAGCGAGCGGGCGAGGGCGCGTACCGGCTCCGTGGTCTCCAGTACGCGGTCGAGCGCGGCCGGGACCCCGGCCAGGTCGCGGATGACCGCCCGGATCTCGTCGCCCCAGGTCGTCCCGCGCGCCTGCCCCAGATAGAGGGCGACCAGATAGCAGGCGACGAGCTGGGTGAGGAACGCCTTGGTGGAGGCGACGGCGACCTCGGGACCGGCATGGGTGTAGAGCACGGCGTCCGACTCGCGCGGAATGGTGGAGCCGTTGGTGTTGCAGACCGCGAGGACCTTCGCGCCCTGCTCCCGGGCGTGCCGGACCGCCATCAGGGTGTCCATGGTCTCGCCGGACTGGGAGATCGCGATCACCAGGGACCGCCGGTCGAGGATCGGGTCCCGGTAGCGGAACTCGCTCGCCAGCTCGACCTCACAGGGGATCCTGGTCCAGTGCTCGATCGCGTACTTGGCGATCAGACCCGCGTGGAACGCCGTCCCGCAGGCGACGACCACGACCTTCTCCACCGCCCGCAGCTCGGGTACCGGGATCCGGACCTCGTCCAGGGTCAGGGACCCGTCCGCGTCCACCCGGCCCAGCAGGGTGTCGGCGACGGCCCGCGGCTGCTCGGCGATCTCCTTGAGCATGAAGGAGGCGTAGCCGCCCTTCTCGGCCGCCGACACGTCCCAGTCGACGTGGTACGGACGGACCTCGGCCGGGGCGCCGTCGAAGCCGGTGACGGTGATCCCGTCCCGGCGCACCTCCACGACCTGGTCCTGGCCCAGTTCGATCGCGGAGCGGGTGTACGCGATGAAGGCGGAGACGTCGGAGGCGAGGAAGGACTCCTCCTCGCCGACCCCGACGACCAGGGGCGAGTTCCGCCGGGCGCCGACGACGGTACCGGGCTGGTCGGCGTGTACGGCGACCAGGGTGAACGCGCCTTCGAGCCGACGGCAGACGAGCCGCATCGCGTCGGCGAGATCACCGCAGGAGGAGAAGGACTCGGCGAGCAGATGGGCGGCGACCTCGGTATCGGTCTCGGAGTCCAGCCGATGACCCCGGTCCGCCAGTTCGGCCCGGAGGGCGGCGAAGTTCTCGATGATGCCGTTGTGGACGACGGCGACCCGGCCCGCGTTGTCGAGATGCGGATGCGCGTTGGCGTCGGTGGGGCCGCCGTGGGTGGCCCAGCGGGTGTGCCCGATCCCGGTTGATCCGGCCGGCAGGGGCCGTTCGACCAGCGCCTTCTCCAGATTGACCAGCTTTCCGGCCTTCCGGGCGGCGGCGATGCCCCCGTCGGCGAGTACGGCGACCCCGGCGGAGTCGTAGCCGCGGTACTCCAGCCGCTTGAGGCCGGCGACCACGACGTCCAGCGCCGACTGCCCTCCGACATACCCCACGATTCCACACATATGCCGCACTGTACGGCGCCGGAGCCGTACCGCGTCCGCACCACCGCCCGTCGCCCGGCGGCACGCCACCCGCCCAGCCCTCACGGACCACAAGCCTCACCTGTCCCAGGCACACCAGGGACCCCTCCCCTTCCACCCTCGCGACCCCTGTTATCACCCCTGTCACCACCCGCGTGACGGACCCCACGGCCCGCTTCCGCCGCCCGGCACCGACAATGGGCCTGTGATCACGACGCCGCCACGGAACACCCACCGCAAGGCCGCCGACGCCACCCCGTACGTCGACCTCACCCGGGCGGAGTGGAGCGCGCTGCGCGACAAGACCCCGCTACCGCTCACCGCCGACGAGGTCGAGCGGCTGCGCGGCCTCGGGGACGTGATCGACCTGGACGAGGTACGGGACGTCTACCTGCCGCTCTCCCGGCTGCTGAACCTCTACGTCAAGGCCACCGGCGAACTCCGCGGGGCCCTGAACACCTTCCTCGGGGACACCGGCGGCGGCCAGGTCCCCCAGCGCGGCACCCCCTTCGTCATAGGGGTCGCGGGCTCGGTCGCGGTCGGCAAGTCGACGGTCGCCCGGCTGCTCCAGGCCCTGCTGGCCCGCTGGCCCGAACACCCCCGGGTGGAGCGGGTCACCACCGACGGCTTCCTGCTGCCGATGAAGGAGCTGAAGGCCCGGGACCTGATGTCCCGCAAGGGGTTCCCGGAGTCGTACGACCGCCGGGCGCTGACCCGGTTCGTCGCCGACATCAAGGCGGGCAAGGACGAGGTCACCGCACCCGTCTACTCCCATCTGATCTACGACATCGTGCCCGGCGAGCGGCTGGTGGTACGCCGTCCCGACATCCTCATCGTGGAAGGCATCAACGTCCTCCAGCCCGCCCTCCCCGGCCAGGACGGCCGGACCCGGGTCGCGCTCGCCGACTACTTCGACTTCTCGGTCTATGTCGACGCCCGCCCCGAGGACATCGAGACCTGGTACCTGAACCGGTTCCGGCAGCTCCGGGAGACCGCGTTCCGGGACCCGTCCTCGTACTTCCGCAAGTACACCGAGGTCACCGAGGAGGAGGCGATGGAGTACGCCCGCACCACCTGGCGCACCGTCAACAAGCCGAACCTCCTCCAGAACGTGGCTCCGACCCGCGGCCGTGCCACCCTGGTGGTGCGCAAGGGCCCCGACCACAAGGTGCGACGGCTCTCCCTGCGCAAACTCTGACCGTCCCGGACCGTGGGGAGCCGCCCGGCGTGCTGCATCTGCGACTGATCACCCCCGCCGACCGCACCGCCGACGTCACCCGGCTGCTCGAAGCCGCGGTCGGCACCGCCCACCTGGTCGTCCTGCCGGGCGCGGCCCGGGACCCGGCGGGCGACCTGGTCCTCTGCGACGTGGCCCGGGAGGCCGCCGACGAACTCATCGCCGACCTACGGGAACTGGGCATCGACGAGACCGGCTGCATCGCGGTCGAGAACATCGACCTCTCCGTCTCCCGCCGCGCCGACCACGCGGAACACGAGGCCCCCGGCGAGAGCGCGGACGCGGTCCTCTGGGACCACCTGGAGGACGCCACCCACGAGGAGTCGACCCTCTCGGCCACATATCTGGCCTTCATGTCGCTGGCCACGATGATCGCCGCCTGCGGCGTGGTCCTCGACAACGCGATCCTGATCGTCGGCGCGATGGCGGTGGGCCCCGAATTCGGCCCCCTGGCGGGCCTCTCCACCGCCCTGGTCCGCCGCGCGCCCCGGCTGGCGGCCCGCTCCCTGCTGGCCCTGCTGATCGGCTTCGCCACCGCGATGTCCGTCACGGTCGGCTTCAGCCACCTGATGACCTGGTTCGACCTCTTCGACGCGGCCGCCCTCGAAGCCCCCCGCCCCAACACCAACTTCATCTACCAGCCCGACGAGTTCTCCCTGGTCGTCGCCATCCTCGCGGGCGTCGCGGGCACCCTCTCCCTCACCTCCGCCAAGTCCGGCGCCCTCGTCGGCGTCGCCATCTCGGTCACCACGATCCCGGCGGCGGCCAACGCGGCGGTCGCCTTCTCCTTCGACGAGTACCGCCAGGCCTGGGGCTCGACGGAACAGCTCCTCCTCAACCTCCTCGGCATCATGACGGCGGGCACCCTGACCCTGCTGGCCCAGAAACTCTTCTGGACCCGCCAGAAGAAGCGGGCGAAGCCCTGAGGCCGTCAACACCCCTCCAACACCCTTGGAAACAGGGTGAGTTGCGTCATCCTGACATTCCGTTAGCGCTTGGTCGAGGAGCGGCGCGCGGAATCCCCCGGATGCACGAAGGCCCGGCGGGCAACGACGCACCGCCCATGCCCCGGCCGCGCCCCCGGACACCCGCCCCGACCTCCCCGGACGGATCCGCCACGATCGGGACCACACGGACGGCACTCCCGGGAAATCGAAGAGAATTTCGACTTACCAGTCGGTGAGGTCCACCACCCGAACGCGGTGGGGATCGGCTGGATCCGGAGCGCCGCGTTCGAGTTCGGTGATCAAGGAGGGGAGAGCCGCGAGCAGGGCGGTGCGGGCGCCGGACGGCCGTACGTCCGAATCGCCGACTGCCGGTGGGGTCTCCCGGCCGGACGGCCCCCTTTTTCCACAAGGTGTCCTGCCATCGGACCGTGATAGCCGCCGCCCGCGTACAGTGCCCGGACACCCCGCCCCAGGAGGGAGAACCACCATGGGCACCGGACCGGACCACGGCGCGCGGCTGGGCGCGTACGAGAAGGTCGGCGGGTGGCTCGCGGCGGTCGGGGAGCGGCGACTCGGGGAGGTGCTGGCGGGGGTCGTGCCGCTGGGGGCCGGGATCGGGGGTGCCACGGGGGTGCTGGACGTCGCCGGGACGCCCGTCTTCGTGAAGCGCGTACCCCTCACCGCCGGCGAACTGGTCCCGGAGCACCGGTACTCGACCGCCGATGTCTTCGGGCTGCCCGCGTACTGCCACTACGGCGTCGGCCTGCCCGGCAGTCCGGGGTTCGGGGCGTGGCGTGAGCTGGCCGCGCACCGGATGACCACCGACTGGGCGCTGACCGGGGCCCATGACGGCTTTCCCCTGCTCTATCACTGGCGGGTACTGCCCGGGGAACCCTCGCCGCTGCCCGCCGAACTCGCCGATGTCGAAAGGGCCGTGGCCTACTGGGGCGGCGGGGACGGGATCCGGCGGCGGATCGAGGGGCTGCGGGGCTCCCCCGCGAGTCTCGTCCTGTTCCTGGAGCGGCTGCCGGAGACCCTGCACGACTGGCTCTCCGCGCGGATCGGGGCCGACCGGGGCACGGCGGACGCCGCCGTACGGTCCGTCGAGGAGCAACTGACCGCCGGGGTACGGGCCATGAACGAGCTGGGGCTGCTGCACTTCGACGGCCACTTCGGCAATGTCCTCACCGACGGCCGCCGGCTCCGCTTCACCGACTTCGGGCTCGCCCTCTCCCCCGGCTTCGATCTCTCCCCCGCCGAACGCGACTTCGCCGCCCGGCACCGCGCCCACGACCCGGCGTATGCCCTGAGCTATCTGGTCAACTGGCTGATCAGCGCCGTCTACGGGTACCGGCGGCCCGAGCGCGAGGCCCTGATCCGGGCCTGTGCCGACGGGGCCGAGCCACCGCCGGGGCCCGAGGCCGCCCGGGCCGCGATCGTCCGGCACGCGCGGATCGCCGCCGTCGTCACCGAGTTCCACGGCAGGCTGACGGAGGAGAGCCGGGAGACCCCGTACCCGGCCGCCGAGGTCGAACGGGCGCTCCGGGCCGACCGGCCCTGATCAGGGCCGTCGGCGAAACCGGTTCGACGGCGGTCCGGCCGCTGGCCGATCATGCCCTCATGGCCCTGAGAGAGACCCTCGCCCGTGTCGACGCCGACCTCGCCGCCGGACGCATACCCATGGCCCGCCAGCGGCTCCGCGGACTGGTCGCGTCCTACCCCGGCGATCCGGTGCCGCGCCGGCGGCTGGCCGAGGTCTACCGGCTCTACGGGGACCCGGCCGAGGCGGGCCGCTGGATGTATCTCGAAACGGACCGCGACCCGGCCGAGACCGCGGCCTTCGAGGAGCGGTACCGCAACCCCGGCCGCCGGATGCGGGCCCTCGCCTGGCGGGGGCCGGAGTCCGACGCGCCCTCCGACCTCGCCCGCGAACGGCTGGCCGCCGTCCGGACCGCCTGCTCCGACGCGGTCGGGCGGGACGTCGGCTGGGACCGCATCCCCGAGGACGACGAGTTCGAGCCCGATGCGGAGGAGCCGACGCGCACCTGGCGCGATACGGTCACCGACGTCTTCATCGGGCTCGGCTGTCTGACCGTCGCCGCCGCCGCCGTCACGCTCTGGGTGCTGGGCGCCGTCTCCCTCTTCGACTGACCGGACGGCCGGAAGGCCCGCCGCGGACCACCGGACACACCCGTGCCCCCGGGCGTACGACAGGTACGCCCGGGGGCACGGGAGAAGAACCGTCCGCGTCAGCCCAGGGCCGACTTCACCGCGTCCGCCAGCCGCTCCGCGACCGCCCGCGCCTGCTCGATGTCGGCGGCCTCGACCATGACCCGGACCAGCGGCTCCGTACCGGAGGGGCGGAGCAGTACGCGGCCGGTGGTGCCCAGCTCGCGCTCCGCCTCGGTCACCGCGGACGCCAGCTCCGCCGAGGTGTGGACCCGCGACTTGTCGACGTCCGGGACGTTGATCAGGATCTGCGGCAGCCGCTCCATCACACCCGCGAGATCGGCCAGGGACCGGCCGGTCGCGACGACCCGGGCCGCCAGCATCAGACCGGTGAGGGTGCCGTCGCCGGTGGTGGCGTGGTCGAGGACGATCACATGGCCGGACTGCTCGCCGCCGAGCGCGTAGCCGTGCTCCTTCATGGACTCCAGGACATAGCGGTCGCCTACCGCCGTCTGGACCAGTTCGAGGCCCTCGCGCTCCATCGCCAGCTTGAAGCCCAGGTTCGACATCACGGTCGCCACGACCGTGTCGCCGCGCAGGGTGCCCGCCTCGCGCATGGCCAGCGCCAGCACCGCGAGGATCTGGTCGCCGTCGATCTCCTCGCCCGTCGCGTCGACGGCGAGGCAGCGGTCCGCGTCGCCGTCGTGGGCGATGCCGAAGTCCGCGCCGTGCTCCACGACCGCGGCCCGCAGCTGGCCCAGATGGGTGGAGCCGCAGCCGTCGTTGATGTTGAGGCCGTCCGGGTCGGCGCCGATCGTGATCACCTCGGCGCCCGCCCGGGTGAACGCCTCCGGGGAGACCCGGGCCGCCGCGCCGTGCGCCTCGTCGAGGACGACCTTCAGCCCGTCGAGCCGGTTCGGCAGTACGGCGATGAGATGGGCGACGTACCTGTCGAAGCCCTCGTCGTAGTCGGTGACCCGGCCGACGCCCGCCCCGGTCGGCCGGTCCCACGGCGCACCGGTGCGGTGCTGCTCGTAGACCGTCTCGATCCGGTCCTCCAGATCGTCGGCGAGCTTGTGGCCGCCGCGGGCGAAGAACTTGATGCCGTTGTCGGGCATGGCGTTGTGACTGGCGGAGAGCATCACACCGAGATCGGCGCCGAGCGCCCCGGTCAGATGCGCCACCGCCGGGGTCGGCAGCACACCGACCCGCAGCACGTCGACACCGGCGCTGGCGAGACCGGCGACCACGGCCGCCTCCAGGAACTCGCCCGACGCCCGCGGGTCGCGCCCCACCACGGCGGTGGGCCGGTGGCCCTCGAAGGTACCCGCCTCGGCGAGTACGTGCGCCGCCGCCACCGACAGACCGAGCGCCAGCTCGGCCGTCAGATCCGCGTTGGCGACACCGCGCACACCGTCCGTGCCGAAGAGTCGTCCCACAACCGTCCTCCGAAAGTGCCTCGTGAGCCTGAGCCCTGCTCCGGGATTGAAAACACCGGGCCCGGCCGCGGGCCCGAGGGTCCGCCGGGACGGGCGGACTCCTTCGTTCAGCTTCGTTCAGCTGTGCAAAACGTACGCCCCGGGGGCACGAACAGTGCCGCCGGGGCGTACGTGTGAAACAGACCGAGCAGGCGTGATTAACGCTTGCTGTACTGCGGGGCCTTACGGGCCTTCTTCAGACCGGCCTTCTTGCGCTCGACGGCGCGGTCGTCGCGGCTCAGGAAGCCGGCCTTCTTCAGCGCGCCGCGGTTGTTGTCCACGTCCGCCTCGTTCAGCGCGCGGGCCACGCCCAGGCGCAGGGCGCCGGCCTGGCCGGAGACGCCGCCACCCGCGATACGGGCGATGACGTCGTAGCGGTTGTCGAGCTCGAGCACCTTGAAGGGCTCGTTGACTTCCTGCTGGTGCACCTTGTTCGGGAAGTAGTCCTCGAGGGTGCGACCGTTGATCTTCCACTTGCCGGTGCCCGGAACGATCCGGACGCGGGCGATGGCGTTCTTGCGGCGGCCCAGGCCCGCGGCGGGCTGCGGGTCGCCGAAGCGGGACGCCATCGACTCGGAGGTGTACTCGCCCTCCAGGGGCGTCTCCGACTCGAAGGTGGTGACCTCCTCGTAGGTCTCCTCGACCTCGACGGGGTTCTCAGCGGTGGTCTCGGCCACGATGCTCCTCAGATTCTTTTCGTCTTAGGGGGTGGCCGGAATTACTGCGCGACCTGGGTGATCTCGAACGGAACCGGCTGCTGGGCAGCGTGCGGGTGGTTCTCGCCCGAGTAGACCTTCAGCTTCGAGAGCATCTGACGGCCCAGGGTGTTCTTGGGGAGCATGCCCTTGACGGCCTTCTCGACGGCCTTCTCCGGGCTCTTCGCCAGCAGCTCGTCGTAGCGGACGGAACGCAGACCACCCGGGTAGCCGGAGTGGCGGTACGCCATCTTCTGGGTCCGCTTGTTGCCGGACAGGTGCACCTTGTCCGCGTTGATGATGATGACGAAGTCACCAGCGTCGACGTGGGGGGCGTAGATCGGCTTGTGCTTGCCCCGGAGAAGGGTGGCGGCGGTGGTAGCCAGACGGCCCAGGACAACGTCCTGCGCGTCGATGATGTGCCACTGGCGCGTCACATCGCCGGGCTTGGGGCTGTACGTACGCACGGTCGTAGCCTTCGCTTCTTCAGTGAGTTGGTCTTCCCCGGTCCGCGAGGACTGGAGAAGAAGGTCCTGACAAGGCCACCTGAACGATCACGACAGCCGTGACAGCACGCCGGGGACGCAACCCGGGTGCCTGTCGCTGGTCATCGGCCTGGTGGACCGGCGTAAGGGCCCCTCACGTGAGATAGAGCAAGCCAATACGCATAACGAACCAGAAGCTTACCCGGCCCCCTTCGCACGGGTCAAAGTCGCCCCCGGTCGACCGGCCGGGACGGAGAGCGACGACCGGTCCGGAGACGCGGCAGCGGGAGCCGTACGGGGCCGGAGCGGGCCCCGAGACGCGCGGCCGGGTGCCTCGTACGACGAAAGTCTCCCGGCCCGTCCGCTTCCGGCACCTGGGCCGGCCGCCCGGCCCCGCCCGCCGTCCCGGTCGGGCAGCAGCTCACCGAGTTCGTCGTGATCCAGAAGATCACCCCGGTCGTCAACCAGTACCGGATCACCGCCGGGGACGGCGAAGGACCTCTGATCGCCTTCGCCCGGCAGAAGCGGCTCGCCCTCAAGCAACGGGGCGCCCCGCACACCGGCGAGGACCGCCGGGACGAAGTCCGCTCCTTCCGCGCCCGCCAGGTCTGGGACCTCGGCCCGGCCCGCGACGTCACCGGCCCGGCCGGGGCGACGGGCACCGAGCGCAGCGCCGGGATCGCCGTACCGCGCCGGGCGTGGAAGGTCGCGGACATGGTCCTGCCGTTCGCGGTACCGCGTCCTTCGTCTTCCACTTCGGCTTCGTCCGGGACGGTGTCCCGGTCTTCTCGGTGGAACGGAAGTGGGGCATCCGGGACCGCTATCCGGTCCGGATCCAGGACCCGGACCCCGACCGCGGGCTGGTGCTCTCCACGGCCGTGGCCCCGGACGCCCTCCAGTCCCGCTGAGCGGCCCGGCGCCGCCCCGGGGCTCCCGTACGGGCTACCGCGCCCGCCGGACCCGCCGCTCGTCCCAGACCGGCCCGTCGGTCTCCCGGACCACGCCGTCCTCGCCGAAGACCAGATACCGGTCGAAGGAGCGGGCGAACCACCGGTCGTGGGTGACCGCGAGCACCGTCCCCTCGTACGCCTCCAGACCGTCCTGGAGCGCCTGCGCCGACTCCAGGTCCAGATTGTCCGTGGGCTCGTCCAGCAGCAGCGCCGTGGTCCCGGCCAGCTCCAGCAGCAGGATCTGGAAGCGCGCCTGCTGCCCGCCGGAGAGCCGGTCGAACGGCTGGTCGCCCTGCCGCTCCAGCTCGTACCGGCGCAGTACGGACATCGCGCCGCCCCGGTCCCGGGCGAACTCCGTCCACAGGATGTCCACCAGGGGCCGCCCGGCCAGCTCGGGGTGGGCGTGGGTCTGGGCGAAGTGCCCCGGCACGACCCGGGCGCCCAGCTTCCACCGTCCCGAGTGCCCCACCGAGCCGTCCCCGGCCAGCAGCCGCAGGAAGTGCGACTTCCCCGAGCCGTTCGAGCCCAGCACGGCCACCCGCTCGCCGTAGAACACCTCCAGGTCGAACGGCTTCATCAGCCCGGTCAGCTCAAGACCCTCGCAGGTCACCGCCCGGACCCCGGTCCGGCCGCCGGTCAGCCGCATCCGGATCTCCTGCTGCCGGGGCGGCTCGGGCGGCGGCCCCGCCTCGTCGAACTTCCGCAGCCGGGTCTTGGCCGCCTGGTACCGGGAGGCCATGTCGTCGCTGCGGGCCGCGTACTGCTGGAGGTCGAGTACCAGCTTCTTCAGCTGCGCCCGCTTCTCGTCCCAGCGCCGCCGCAGCTCCTCGAACCGCTCGAACCGCTCCGCCCGCGCCCGGTGGTAGCTGTCGAAGCCGCCGCCGTGCACCCAGACGTCCGATCCGGCCGGGCTGGGCTCCACACTGACGATCTTCTCCGCGGCCCGGGACAGCAGCTCGCGGTCGTGGGAGACGAAGAGGACCGTCTTACGGGTCTCCTTCAGCCGCTCCTCCAGCCACCGCTTCCCCGGCACGTCCAGATAGTTGTCCGGCTCGTCCAGGAGCAGCACCTCCTCCGGACCGCGCAGCAGCGCCTCCAGCGCCAGCCGCTTCTGCTCGCCGCCGCTGAGCGTCTTCAGGTCCCGGAACTGGGCCCGCTCGTACGGCACGCCGAGCGCCGCCGTCGTACACATGTCCCAGAGCGTCTCGGACTCGTACCCCCGGACCTCCGCCCAGTCGCTGAGCGCCTGCGCGTACCGCAGCTGGGCGGCCTCGTCGTCCACGGTCATGATCAGACGCTCGGCCTCGTCGACCGCCAGGGCGGCCGTCCTGATCCGCTCGGGGGCGAGGGACACCAGCAGATCGCGGACCGTGCGGTCGTCCCGTACGGAGCCGATGAACTGGCGCATCACTCCCAGCCCGCCGCTGACCGAGACGGAGCCCCCGTGCGGCCGCAGCTCGCCCGACAGCATCCTCAGCAGGGTCGTCTTGCCCGCGCCGTTCGCCCCCACCAGGGCGACCACCGCGCCGTCGCCGACCCGGAAGGAGGCGTCGGCGAGCAGGATCCTCCCGTCGGGAAGGTAGTACTCCAGATGCGCGGCTTCGAGATGTCCCATCCTCCGATGATGCGGGTCGATACCCCCCTCACCCAACCGGTTTAGGATGCGCGGCATGAGCTTCGGTCAGGGGGGGCCTCCGTGGGGGGCCGGTGAAGGACAGCAGCCGCAGAACCAGAACCCGTGGCAGGGCGGGGCGCCGTACGGCTCCGGAGGCCCGGGCCACGACCCGTACGGCAACCACGCCGCCCAGGGCCGGGACGGCGGCGCCACCCCCGACTGGGCGGCCCTGGCGGACGCCTCCGCGGCCCGCGCCCGGCGGCGGCGCCTGCTGATGGTCGGCGGCGGTGTGCTGGCGACCGTGGCGATCGCCGGAATCGTGGCCACCGCGATCGTCACGTCGGACGACGGCAAGGGCGGCGGCGACCGGGCCGACGGCAAGCAGAGCACCGCGCCCGGCCCGTCCGAGCCGGGCCCCTCGTTCTCCTCGGTCGCCCCGCCGCCCCCGCCGAACCCCAATGACTTCATCGCCGACGAGAAGAAGGACAAGGCGCCGCTGACGGCGGACGGCCTCTTCCCCGGCGACCGGATCACCGCCGGGGACCGGTCGTACGCGAAGGGGAGCACCCACCGGACCGGCAACTGCGCGGCCGTCGCCCAGCGGGCCCTCGCCGCGACGCTCCGCACCAACAACTGCGACCAGGTGTTCCGGGCCACGTACCACCGGGACGGTCTCGCGGTCACCGTCGGTATCGCGGTCTTCGGCACCACGGCCGAGGCCCAGCGGGCGAAGGAGACCAGCCGGAACATCGCCCCGCTGGCCGGGAAGGGCGTCCCCTCCTTCTGCCAGGGCGGCCGCCGGGTCTGCCTCTTCACGTCCAACCAGGTCGGCCGGTACGCGTACTACACGGCGACCGGCTACACCGGGACGAAGAACGTCACCCCCGGCGACGACCGGGCCTACCGGATGAACAACGACGTCGCCGACTTCGTCTTCAAGCAGATCGCGGCCCGGGGCACCGCCCAGGCGTCAGCAGCAGTCGGCGGGCCCTCCGACTGACCCGGCCCCGGCCACCGGCAGCGACCGCTTGTTACGGGCCTCGCGGCTGCGGGCCGCCAGCAGCTCGTCGGCCGGATAGCCGACCTCCTCCAGGGTCAGCCCGTGCGGCCGTACGACATGGACGGCGGAGTCCCGCACACCCGCGGCCAGCACCTGGGCGGGCCACTGCACCGGCCGGTGCCCGTCGCCGACGAAGAGCAGCGCGCCCACCAGGGAGCGGACCATGTTGTGGCAGAAGGCGTCGGCCCGCACGGTCGCCGTGATGATCCCGTCCCCGTCGCGCTCCCACTCCAGCCGCTGAAGGGTACGGATCGTGGTCGCGCCCTCCCGCCGCTTGCAGTACGCGGCGAAATCGTGCTCGCCGAGCAGCCCCCGGGACGCCTCGTTCATCGCGGCCACGTCGAGCGGCCAGTCGTGCCAGAGGACATGCCCGCGCAGCAGCGGGTCGACCCCGCCCGGATGGTCGCCGATCCGGTACGCGTACCGCCGCCAGACCGCCGAGAACCGGGCGTCGAAGCCCGTGGGGGCCTCCTCGGCCCGCCAGATCCGGACATCGCGCGACAGCCGCCCGGCGAGCCGCTTCAGCAGCTTCTCCCGGTGCTCGGCCCACACCCCGGCGGGCAGATCGACATGGGCCACCTGGCCCCGGGCGTGCACCCCGGCGTCGGTCCGCCCGGCGACGGTCAGCTCGTACGTCTCCGGGGACCTGGTCACCGTACGCAGCGCGTCCTCGATCTCGCCCTGCACGGTCCGGCGCCCGGCGGCCTGCTTGGCCCAGCCGGAGAACGCGGTGCCGTCGTACGACAGATCGAACCGCACCCGCACCCGGCCCGCCGGGACGCCGTAGCCGTCATCGGTCATCTCTGAAGATCCTCGTCTCTGCGGATACCGCCAACGGAACGGGCCCGTCCCCCCGAGAGGGAACGGGCCCGTCCATCAGCCTTCGGAACGCGATCGGGGAAACCGATCAGGCGTCCTTGGACTCCTCGGCGGCCTCGGCGGCCGGCTTGGCGTCCTCGGCCGGAGCGGCCTCGGCCTCGGCGGACTCCTTCTTCAGGGCGTCCTCCTTGACCGCGCGCACGGTCGCGGCCTCGGCCTCGGCGACGGTCGCCTTCTTGGCGATCTCGCCCTCGACCAGCTCGATGACGGCCATCTTGGCGTTGTCACCGCGACGGTTGCCGATCTTGGTGATCCGGGTGTAGCCACCCGGGCGCTCGGCGTAGCGCGGAGCGATCTCGGTGAAGAGCGCGTGCACGATGCCCTTGTCCGTGATCGTCTGAAGAACGAGGCGACGGTTGTGGATGTCGCCCTTCTTCGCCTTGGTGATCAGCCGCTCGGCGACCGGACGCAGACGACGGGCCTTGGCCTCGGTCGTGGTGATCCGGCCGTGCTCGAACAGCGCCTTCGCGAGGTTCGCGAGGAGCAGCCGCTCGTGCGCTGCGCTGCCGCCCAGACGGGCGCCCTTGGCGGGCTTCGGCATGGTGTTTCTCCTTGTGTCTGCACCGGCCGTATCAGGTACCGATGTCAGGACCCCGCAGGCGGCCGCCTACGGGCAACTGTGCCCGGCCCTTCTCAGGGCCGGGAAGTAGGTGCGCCCCGCCAGGGGCGCGAGGAACTGCGCGATCAACCGAAGTCGACCGGCAGTCCCCCACCGGGCAGCGGACCTACGGTCCTGCCCGCGCGCCCCGGGGGGAGCCGCCTCAGTACTGCTCGGTCTCCACGAAACCGGCATCCGCGTCGTCGTCCGCGCCGAACGCGTCCGCCGCGGCGGTCGGGTCGAATCCGGGCGGGCTGTCCTTGAGCGCCAGGCCCATCCCGGCCAGCTTCGCCTTGACCTCGTCGATCGACTTGGCGCCGAAGTTGCGGATGTCGAGCAGGTCCGCCTCGGAGCGGGCCACCAGCTCGCCCACCGAGTGGATGCCCTCGCGCTTGAGGCAGTTGTAGGAGCGGACCGTCAGCTCCAGCTCCTCGATCGGCAGGGCCAGGTCCGCGGCGAGCGCGGCGTCCGTCGGGGACGGGCCCATGTCGATGCCCTCGGCGTCGATGTTCAGCTCGCGGGCGAGACCGAACAGCTCGACCAGGGTCTTGCCCGCGGAGGCCATGGCGTCACGGGGACGCATCGCCTGCTTGGTCTCGACGTCGACGATCAGCTTGTCGAAGTCGGTGCGCTGCTCGACTCGGGTGGCCTCGACCTTGTACGTGACCTTGAGGACCGGCGAGTAGATGGAGTCGACCGGGATCCGGCCGATCTCCTGGCCGACCTGCTTGTTCTGCACGGCGGAGACATAGCCGCGACCGCGCTCGACGGTCAGCTCCATCTCCAGCTTGCCCTTGCCGTTGAGGGTGGCGAGGACGAGGTCGGGGTTGTGGACCTCGACACCGGCCGGAGGCGCGATGTCGGCGGCGGTGACCAGACCCGGGCCCTGCTTGCGCAGGTACATCACGACCGGCTCGTCGTGCTCCGAGGAGACCACGAGCTGCTTGATGTTGAGGATCAGGTCGGTGACGTCCTCCTTGACGCCCGGCACGGTGGTGAACTCGTGCAGGACCCCGTCGATCCGGATGGACGTGACGGCCGCGCCCGGGATCGAGGAGAGGAGGGTACGGCGGAGGGAGTTGCCGAGGGTGTAGCCGAAGCCCGGCTCCAGCGGCTCGATCACGAACCGGGAGCGGTACTCGTCGACGACCTCTTCGGTCAGCGAGGGACGCTGAGCGATCAGCATGCGGATCGTTCCTTCAGTCGGGGGCGCCCGCTATTTGACGCCCGACAGGTGTTGCTTAAAACAGGGTACGGGCGGTACGCCCCGAAGGGGACGTACCGCCCGGTCACAACGGTCCGGAGGTGAGTCCGTACCGCTGCGACAAGCCACTCGGAGCGGCGAGGCCGCTCCGCGAAGCCAGGCCCGCGTCAGACGCGGCGACGCTTCGGCGGACGGCAGCCGTACCGCGGTATGAGGGGGCAACCCCCACACCCCCGGCCGACAGCCGTCCCGGAGCCGAGGCCCGCGTCAGACGCGGCGACGCTTCGGCGGACGGCAGCCGTACCGCGGTATGAGGGGGCAACCCCCACACCCCCGGCCGACAGCCGTCCCGGAG
>NZ_JBEYIS010000006.1:0-28420 GCF_040635975.1 Streptomyces sp. NPDC006798 | reverse complement strand
GAGCCGAGGCCCGCGTCAGACGCGGCGACGCTTCGGCGGACGGCAGCCGTTGTGCGGCGTCGGGGTGACGTCCTGGATCGAACCGACCTCGAGGCCCGTGGCCTGGAGGGAGCGGATCGCGGTCTCACGGCCGGAGCCGGGACCCTTGACGAAGACGTCGACCTTGCGCATGCCGTGCTCCTGCGCGCGGCGCGCGGCCGACTCGGCGGCCATCTGCGCGGCGAACGGGGTGGACTTGCGCGAGCCCTTGAAGCCGACGTGGCCGGCGGAGGCCCAGGAGATCACGTTGCCGGACGGGTCCGTGATCGAGACGATCGTGTTGTTGAACGTGCTCTTGATGTGCGCGTGGCCGTGAGCGACGTTCTTCTTTTCCTTGCGGCGCACCTTCTTGGCAGCGCCCTGACGTCCCTTGGGGGGCATCTAAATCTCCTACGGGAGGTGGTCGGTCCTACAGCGAAGACCGCGGATGAGTGTCCGCTGCGGACTACTTCTTGCCCGGCTTCTTCTTACCGGCGATGGCGCGACGCGGGCCCTTGCGGGTACGAGCGTTCGTGCTGGTCCGCTGGCCGTGGACCGGCAGACCGCGGCGGTGACGCAGACCCTGGTAGCAGCCGATCTCGACCTTGCGGCGGATGTCGGCCTGAATCTCGCGACGGAGGTCACCCTCGGTCTTGAGGTTGTTGTCCACGTACTCGCGGATCTTGACCAGGTCTTCTTCGGCCAGGTCACGAACGCGGGTGTTCGGGTTCACACCGGTGGCGGCGAGGGTCTCCTGCGCCAGGGTGCGGCCAATGCCGAAGACGTAGGTGAGTGCGATTTCCACGCGCTTGTCGCGCGGGATGTCGACACCGGAAACGCGTGCCATTCAATGGCTCCTGTGTGCTCGGGGGTCTTCCGCAGGACCACTCCCGGCCGCCGACCGTCCTGATGGACGGTGGTACGACCGGGTCTCCGGCCCCCGCCGGAGGTGTCGCCGGCCCAGACGGGCTGGGCGGGTCCTGCGTATGTACGAATACGTTGCTCGCGTCGCGCGAAGTACTGCGATGTGCGGGGTCGGCTTGCGTCAGCCCTGGCGCTGCTTGTGGCGCAGGTTGTCGCAGATCACCATGACCCGGCCGTGACGGCGGATCACCTTGCACTTGTCGCAGATCTTCTTGACGCTCGGCTTGACCTTCATGGGTGTGAGGTTCTCCGGGTCAGTGCACCGTCCCGCGTCGCCGCGGAACGGGACAAGATCTACTTGTAGCGGTAGACGATCCGGCCACGCGTCAGGTCGTACGGAGACAGCTCCACCACGACCCGGTCGTCCGGAAGGATTCGGATGTAGTGCATCCGCATCTTGCCGGAGATGTGCGCGAGGACCTTGTGACCGTTCTGAAGCTCCACCTTGAACATAGCGTTCGGGAGGGACTCGATCACGGTGCCCTCGATCTCGATGGCACCTTGCTTCTTGGCCACGCTTCGCCCTTCGAATCGGCTACCTTGATCGACTCTCGTCCCCGGCGGGACCGCGCGCACGCGGACAGACGGATACACGAGAGCCGACGCATCAGTCTACGTCAGGCCATCCGAAAAGACGAATCCACCGAGTTTGCCCAGTCCGCATGATCCTTATGCCCCGCCGGACCGTACTCCCCCGGACGGGGGGTGACCGACGGGGCACCGTACGGAGGCGTCCGGACCCGTCACGAGCCCGGCGGGTGTCCGCGTCAGGAGGCCAGGGGGTCGGGGGCGGCGGTGATGCCCAGCTCGGCGAGCTTGGCCCGGCCGCAGTCCGGGGAGGTCAGCACGAGGGGGCCCGCCTCGGTGAGCGCGACGGAGTGCTCCCAGTGCGAGGACCAGGTGCCGTCCGTGCTGACCACGGTCCACTCGTCGGCCAGTACCTCGGTCTTCGGGGTGCCGAGCGAGACCATCGGCTCGATCGCCAGACAGAAGCCGGGCACCAGCTTGGGGCCCTTGCCGCGCTTGCGGGAGACGTAGTTCAGCAGATGCGGCTCCATGTGCATCGCGGTACCGATGCCGTGGCCGCCGTAGTCCTCGACGATGCCGTACCGGCCGCCGCCCGGCTTGGGCTGGCGGCGGATGTAGCCCTCGATCGCCCGGGAGATGTCCACCAGCCGGTTCCCGGCCTTCATGGCGGCGATCCCGGCCCACATCGACTCCTCGGTCACCCGGGAGAGCTCGACCAGCTCCGGAGCGTGTCCGGTGCCCACGAAGGCGGTGTACGCGGCGTCCCCGTGCCAGCCGTCGATGACGGCGCCCGCGTCGATGGAGATGATGTCGCCGTCCTTCAGGACGGTCTTGGCGTCCGGGATGCCGTGCACGACGACCTCGTTCACCGAGGTGCAGATGGTGGCGGGGAATCCGCCGTACCCCAGGAAGTTCGACTTCGCGCCGTGATCGGCGATCACCTTGCGGGCGACCTCGTCCAGGTCCCGGGTGGTGGCGCCGGGGACGGCCGCCTCCCGGGTGGCCGCGTGGACGGCGGCGACGACCAGCCCCGCCTCGCGCATCTTCGCGATCTGCTCCGGGGTCTTGATCTGCACCATGCCCGTGTCCTTGCCTCTCACCGATCTCGTACGTATCGCGTCCGTACCGCGCCCGCCTCCGGGCCGTCTCCGGACCGGATCCGGGCCGCGCCGGACGCGAGGGGCTCTCGCTCAACAGTACGGCCGCGGCGTCCACCGGACACCGCGGCCGTCGTTCGGCGTCGTACGCCGTACCGCCTCGGGGCCGTCTCTCACGGCCCGGGGCGGGTCAGTCCTTCTTGCCCAGCGCTTCCATCGCCCGCCCGGTCACCTCGGTGACCGGACCGAGCGCCGAGATCGTCACGACCAGGCCCTGACCCCGGTAGTAGTCGATGATCGGCTCGGTCTGGGTGTGGTAGACCTCCAGGCGCTTGCGGACGGTCTCCTCGGAGTCGTCGTCGCGCTGGTAGAGGTCGCCACCGCAGGTGTCGCAGACACCCTCCGCCTTCGGCGGGTGGTACGTGGCGTGGAAGACGTGGCTGGAGTCGTTCCGGCAGATCCGGCGGCCGGCGATCCGCTTGACCACCTCGTCCTCGGGGACCTCCAGATCCAGAACCGCGTCCAGGGTCATGCCCTCGGACTTCAGCATCGCGTCGAGGGCCTCGGCCTGGGACACATTGCGGGGGAAGCCGTCGAGCAGGAAGCCGTTCCCGGCGTCCGGACGGCTCATCCGCTCCTTGGCCATACCGATGGTGACCTCGTCGGGCACCAGCTCCCCCGCGTCCATATAGGACTTCGCCCGGCGCCCGAGTTCGGTGCCCTGGCTGATGTTGGCGCGGAAGAGGTCGCCCGTGGAGATGTGCGGGATCGACAGGTTCTCGGCAAGGTACGCAGCCTGCGTTCCCTTGCCGGCCCCGGGAGGTCCGACGAGGACGATTCGCATCAGCGGAGGAACCCTTCGTAATTGCGCTGCTGGAGCTGGCTCTCAATCTGCTTCACGGTCTCCAGACCCACACCCACGATGATGAGGATGCTCGTCCCGCCGAACGGGAAGTTCTGGTTCGCGCCTCCGAAGCCCGCCAACGCCATCGTCGGGACGAGAGCAATCAGACCCAAGTACAGCGAGCCCGGCCAAGTGATCCGGTTGAGCACGTAGCTCAGATACTCGGCAGTCGGTCGACCAGCCCGGATGCCCGGGATGAAGCCACCATACTTCTTCATGTTGTCCGCTACGTCCTCGGGGTTGAACGAGATGGCGACGTAGAAGAACGCGAAGAAGACGATCAGCAGGAAGTACGTGATGATGTAGTACGGATGGTCGCCCTTGACCAGGTGGTTCTCGATCCACGTCTTCCAGGACGAGGTACCGCTGGAGAACTGTGCGATCAGCGCCGGGATGTAGAGCAGCGACGAGGCGAAGATGACCGGGATGACACCGGCCTGGTTCACCTTGAGCGGGATGTACGTCGAGGTTCCGCCGTACGAACGGCGGCCGATCATCCGCTTGGCGTACTGGACCGGGATGCGGCGCTGGGCCTGCTCGACGAAGACGACGAGGGCCACCATCACGAATCCGATGAGGATGACGGTGCCGAACTCGATCCAGCCGTCGGCGAGCTTGCCGCTCTCCTTGATGGCCCAGAGGGAGCCGAGGAAGCCGGCGGCGATCGAGATGAACATCAGGATGGACATGCCGTTGCCGATGCCCTTGTCGGTGATCAGCTCACCGAGCCACATCACGGCGGCGGTGCCCGCGGTCATGGTCACGACCATGACGATCGTTGTGTAGATCGATTTGTCGGGAACGATCTCGGTACCGACGGAACAGCCCTGGAACAGCATGCCGTTACGGGCGGTGGCCACCAGGCCGGTGCCCTGGAGCACGGCGAGCGCGACCGTCAGATAACGGGTGTACTGGGTGATCTTCGCGGTACCGGACTGACCCTCCTTCTTGAGGGCCTCCAGCCGGGGGATCACCACGGTGAGCAACTGGAGAATGATGCTCGCGGTGATGTACGGCATGATGCCGAGCGCGAAGATGGTGATCTGCAGCAGCGCACCACCGCTGAGCATGTTCACCAGGCCGAACAGGCTGTTGTTGCTCTCGGCCGCCTGATCCACACAGGTCTGGACGTTCCGGTAGTCGACGCCCGGGACGGGGACGTGCGATCCGAGCCGGAACAGCACGATGATGCCGAGCGTGAAGAGCAGCTTCTTGCGCAGGTCGGGCGTCTTGAACGCTCGGGCGAACGCGGTGAGCACGGTGCCTCCTGCGACCCCCGCGCTACTGCGTCAGAGGTGACGGTCTTGAGGATCGACGGATACTTGTCAGCTAACTAACAGCAAAACGCCCGGCCGGGTTCCCGGTGAGGAGCCGGCCGTTCGGAAAAGGTTCACAGCGGTGTGACGCCGCTACCTTACCGGCGAGGGCGCCACCCTTGGAACGACCAACCGGGGATGCCCCTTTTGGGAGGCATCCCCGGTCGATGATTTCAGCCTTCAGCCACTGAACAGGTCTCAGACCAGTTCGGTGACGGAACCGCCCGCGGCGGTGATCTTCTCCTTGGCGGACCCGGAGACGGCGTCGACCGTCACCGTGAGCGCCACGGAGATCTCGCCCTGGCCGAGAACCTTGACGAGGTGGTTCTTGCGAACGGCACCCTTGGCGACCAGATCGGCCACCGTGACCTCTCCACCCTCGGGGTAGAGCGCGGTCAGCTTGTCGAGGTTCACGACCTGGTACTCGGTGCGGAACGGGTTCTTGAAGCCCTTCAGCTTCGGAAGACGCATGTGGAGGGGCATCTGCCCGCCCTCGAAGCGCTCCGGAACCTGGTAACGGGCCTTGGTGCCCTTGGTACCACGACCGGCCGTCTTACCCTTCGACGCCTCACCACGACCAACACGGGTCTTGGCGGTCTTGGCGCCGGGGGCGGGACGGAGGTTGTGGACCTTCAGCGGGTTCTGCTCCGCCATGTCAGTCGACCTCCTCGACCGTCACGAGGTGGCGGACGGTGTGCACCATGCCGCGGAACTCGGGACGATCCTCCTTGACAACCACGTCGTTGAGCTTCTTCAGCCCGAGCGAACGCAGGGTGTCGCGGTGGTTCTGCTTGCTGCCGATGTACGACTTCGTCTGCGTGATCTTGAGGCGGGCCATTACGCACCCGCTCCCGCACGCGCACGCAGCAGGGCCGCGGGGGCCACGTCCTCGAGCGGCAGACCGCGGCGGGCCGCGATCTCCTCGGGACGCTGCAGGCCCTTGAGGGCCTCCACAGTCGCGTGCACGATGTTGATCGCGTTGTCGGAGCCGAGCGACTTCGACAGGATGTCGTGAACGCCGGCGCACTCCAGAACGGCGCGCACCGGGCCACCGGCGATAACACCGGTACCGGGGGAAGCAGGCTTCAGCAGGACGACGCCCGCGGCCTTCTCGCCCTGGATCGGGTGCGGGATGGTGCCCTGGATACGGGGGACCTTGAAGAAGTGCTTCTTGGCCTCCTCAACACCCTTGGCGATGGCGGCCGGCACCTCCTTGGCCTTGCCGTAACCGACGCCGACGGTGCCGTCACCATCGCCCACCACGACCAGCGCGGTGAAGCTGAAGCGACGACCACCCTTCACAACCTTGGCGACGCGGTTGATCGCGACGACACGCTCGACGTACGCGGTCTTCTCGGCGGCGGAAGCGCCACCGTCGCGACCCTTCCGGTCCCGCCGCTCGCCGCCACCGGCACCGCTTCCGCGGCGCTGGGGTCCAGCCATTGGAATTACCTCTCTCTGTTACGTCCGCTAGCTCCGGAACCGGGGCTCAGAACTTCAGCCCGGCTTCGCGGGCGGCGTCGGCCAGAGCGGCAATCCGCCCGGCGTACTGGTTGCCACCGCGGTCGAACACGACGGCCTCGACACCGGCAGCCTTGGCGCGCTCGGCGACCAGGGAGCCGACCTGCTTGGCCAGGGCGCTCTTGTCGCCCTCGCCACCGCGGATCGAGGTGTCCAGGGTCGACGCCGACGCGAGCGTGTGGCCCGCGAGGTCGTCGATGACCTGCGCCACGATGTGGCGGTTGGAACGCGTCACGACCAGGCGCGGACGCTCCGGCGTGCCGGAGATGCGCTTGCGGACGCGAATGTGGCGGCGCTTGATGGCGGCGCGCTTGTACGCGTCACCCTTGGCGATCTTCACACCGTATGCCATGGCTTACTTACCCGCCTTTCCGACCTTGCGGCGGATGACCTCGCCCGCGTACTTGACGCCCTTGGCCTTGTACGGGTCGGGCTTGCGCAGCTTGCGGATGTTAGCGGCGACCTCGCCGACCTTCTGCTTGTCGATGCCCTCGACCGAGAACTTGGTCGGCGACTCGACCTTGAAGGAGATCCCCTCGGGGGCCTCCACCAGGATCGAGTGGCTGTAGCCGAGCTGGAACTCCAGGTTGGAGCCCTTCGCGGCCACGCGGTAACCGACACCGCTGATCTCGAGCGCCTTGGTGTATCCCTGGGTCACACCGGTGATCATGTTCGCCACCAGCGTGCGGGACAGGCCGTGCAGGGCCTTGTTCTGACGCTCGTCGTTCGGACGGGTGACGGACAGTACGCCGTCCTCGCCCTTAGCGATCTCGATGGGCGCCGCGACGGTGTGGGTGAGGGTGCCCTTGGGGCCCTTCACCGCGACCGTGCGTCCCTCGATGGTGACGTCCACACCGGCGGGAACCTGGATGGGGAGCTTGCCGATACGCGACATTGCTTTTCCTCCGTTCCCGAACTACCAGACGTAGGCGAGGACTTCCCCACCCACGCCCTTCTTCTGCGCCTGCTGGCCGGTCAGGAGACCGTGCGACGTGGAGATGATCGCCACGCCGAGGCCACCGAGGACCTTGGGCAGATTGGTGGACTTCGCGTACACCCGGAGACCCGGCTTCGAGATCCGCTTGATGCCCGCGATGGAGCGCTCACGGTTCGGGCCGAACTTGAGCTCGAGGACGAGGTTCTTGCCGACCTCGGCGTCCTCGACCTTCCAGCCCGTGATGAAGCCCTCCTGCTGGAGGATCTCCGCGATGTGCGACTTGATCTTGCTGTGCGGCATCGTGACGTCGTCGTGGTACGCCGAGTTCGCATTCCGCAGACGGGTCAGCATGTCCGCGATGGGATCAGTCATGGTCATGAATTGGCCTTCGGCCTCTCTCGCCGGGGTTTCCTGTATGCGCCATCCCTCTCCCCACACTGGGGCGGGACGGGTGCGGCGCGGGGACCTACGGCGTAGTAAGTCGTACGGGCGGCGGGCGCCCAACCCTCCAAGCCTAAGCCATGGAGGGCCGGGCTCCCACCAACCCTTTGCTTACCGAGAGACTCCGGTCATTCCCGAAAAGCGGGAACTACCAGGAGCTCTTGGTCACGCCCGGCAGCTCGCCACGGTGAGCCATCTCACGAAGGCACACGCGGCAGAGGCCGAACTTGCGGTATACGGAGTGCGGACGGCCACAGCGCTGGCAGCGGGTGTACGCGCGCACACCGAACTTGGGCTTGCGGGCGGCCTTGGCAATGAGAGCCTTCTTCGCCATCTCGCTTACGCCTCCTTGAAGGGGAAGCCGAGGTGACGAAGGAGGGCACGGCCCTCGTCGTCGTTGGTCGCCGTGGTGACCACGGTGATGTCCATACCCCGGACGCGGTCGATCTTGTCCTGGTCGATCTCGTGGAACATGACCTGCTCCGTGAGACCGAAGGTGTAGTTGCCCCGGCCGTCGAACTGCTTCGGCGACAGGCCGCGGAAGTCGCGGATGCGCGGCAGCGCCAGCGACAGGGTGCGGTCCAGGAACTCCCACATGCGGTCGCCCCGAAGGGTGACGTGGGCACCGATCGGCTGGCCCTCACGCAGCTTGAACTGCGCGATGGACTTGCGGGCCTTGGTCACGGCCGGCTTCTGACCGGTGATCGTGGTGAGGTCCTTGACGGCGCCCTCGATCAGCTTGGAGTCGCGGGCGGCGTCGCCCACACCCATGTTGACCACGATCTTGACGAGGCCGGGAACCTGCATGACGTTCTCGTACGAGAACTCCTCGAGCAGCTTGCCCTTGATTTCCTCGCGGTACTTCGTCTTGAGACGCGGAGTGGTGGTGGTAGCCATCAGATGTCCTCACCCGTCCGCTTGGCAACGCGGATCTTGTTGCCCTCGTCGTCGAAGCGGTATCCGACGCGGGTCACGACCTTCTTGCCGTCCTTCTCCACGACGAGCTGAACGTTGCTCACGTGGACGGGGGCCTCGGTCGTGACGATCCCGCCGGCCTGCGAGGCGCGGCCCGGCTGGTTCGCCTTGGTGTGCTTCTTGACCCGGTTGACACCCTCGACCAGGACACGGTCCTCGCGGGGGAAGGCCGCGATGACCTTGCCCTGCTTGCCCTTGTCCTTACCGGTGATGACCTGGACCAGGTCGCCCTTCTTGATCTTCATGCTTACAGCACCTCCGGCGCGAGCGAGATGATCTTCATGAACTTCTTCTCGCGCAGCTCACGGCCGACGGGGCCGAAGATACGGGTGCCGCGAGGGTCGCCGTCGTTCTTCAGAATGACGGCGGCGTTCTCGTCGAAGCGGATGTACGAGCCGTCCTGGCGGCGGCGCTCCTTGACGGTGCGAACGATGACCGCCTTGACGACGTCACCCTTCTTCACGTTGCCACCGGGGATCGCGTCCTTGACGGTGGCGACGATGACGTCACCGATGCCCGCGTAGCGGCGGCCGGAACCACCGAGAACACGGATGCAAAGGATCTCCTTGGCACCAGTGTTGTCGGCGACACGCAGCCGCGACTCCTGCTGGATCACGTCTTATCTCCTGTTTGTCTGCCGGTTCCCCGGGGGCCGCTTCGGAAAGCGGCCCCCGGAGCCTGGCGGAACTGACCCGAGGGAAAGCCCTCGGGCGATTACTTGGCCTTCTCGAGGATCTCGACGACGCGCCAGTGCTTGGTGGCGGACAGCTTCCGGGTCTCCATCAGGAGGACCCGGTCGCCGACGCCGGCGGCGTTCTGCTCGTCGTGGGCCTTGAGCTTGTTCGTACGGCGGATGACCTTGCCGTACAGAGCGTGCTTGACGCGGTCCTCGACAGCGACGACGACGGTCTTGTCCATCTTGTCGCTGACGACCAGGCCCTCGCGGGTCTTCCGTGCGTTGCGCTCGTTCTCAGTCACGTTGTTCTCGCTCATCAGGCGTTCTCCACCGTTTCGATGCCCAGCTCGCGCTCGCGCATCAGGGTGTAGATCCGCGCGATGTCCTTACGGACGGCCTTCAGCCGACCGTGGTTCTCGAGCTGTCCGGTCGCCGCCTGGAAGCGGAGGTTGAACAGCTCTTCCTTGGCCTCGCGGAGCTTGTTCACCAGCTCCTCGTTGCCCAGCTCGCGCAGCTCGGACGCCTTGGTTCCGGCCGACATCACGCCTCACCTGCCTCGCGCCGAACGATGCGGCACTTCATCGGAAGCTTGTGAGCAGCGCGGGTAAGCGCCTCACGAGCAATCTTCTCGTTCGGGTAGGACAGCTCGAACATCACCCGACCGGGCTTGACGTTCGCGATCCACCACTCGGGGGAACCCTTACCGGAACCCATGCGGGTCTCGGCGGGCTTCTTGGTGAGCGGGCGGTCCGGGTAGATGTTGATCCAGACCTTGCCGCCACGCTTGATGTGGCGGGTCATCGCGATACGAGCCGCCTCGATCTGGCGGTTGGTCACGTACGCCGGCGTGAGGGCCTGGATGCCGTACTCGCCGAACGCAACCGTCGTACCACCCTTGGACATACCGCTGCGCTTCGGGTGGTGCTGCTTGCGGTGCTTGACCCTACGGGGGATCAGCATGGCGGTCAGGCCTCCGTTCCGGTGCTCTCAGCAGCCGGAGCAGCGGCGGCGGCGTCGGCCTTGGGGGCCTCGGCAGCGGCACTCTGCTGCGGCTTGCGACCGCGACCGCCACGCTCGCCACCACGGCCACCACGGCCGGCCGGGCGGTCGGAACCACCACGGGCCGGGCGGTTGCCGGCGCGGGCAGCGGCGTTCTCGGCGCGGACCTCGGCGATGTTCTTGACGTCGCCCTTGTAGATCCAGACCTTCACGCCGATACGGCCGAAGGTGGTCTTGGCCTCGAAGAAGCCGTACTCGACGTTCGCGCGGAGCGTGTGCAGGGGCACCCGGCCCTCGCGGTAGAACTCCGAGCGGGACATCTCGGCGCCGCCGAGGCGGCCGCCGCACTGGATCTTGATGCCCTTGGCGCCCGCCTTCATCGCCGACTGCATGCTCTTACGCATGGCGCGGCGGAAGGAGACACGGGAGGACAGCTGCTCGGCCACGGCCTGGGCCACCAGCTGAGCGTCCACCTCGGGGTTCTTGACCTCGAGGATGTTCAGCTGGACCTGCTTGCCGGTGAGCTTCTCGAGGTCGCCGCGGATGCGGTCGGCCTCGGCGCCGCGGCGGCCGATCACGATGCCCGGACGCGCGGTGTGGATGTCCACCCGCACACGGTCACGGGTGCGCTCGATCTCAACCTTCGAGATGCCGGCGCGCTCCATGCCGGACGTCATCATCCGACGGATGGCGACGTCTTCCTTGACGTAGTCCTTGTACAGCTTGTCGGCGTACCAACGGGACTTGAAGTCCGTGGTGATACCGAGCCGGAACCCATGCGGGTTAACCTTCTGGCCCATTACCGGGTTCCTTCCTTGCTGCTGACGACCACGGTGATGTGGCTGGTCCGCTTACGGATCCGGTAGGCACGGCCCTGGGCACGCGGACGGAACCGCTTCAGGGTCGGGCCCTCGTCCACGTACGCCTCGCTGATGAACAGCGAAGAGGCGTCCGGGTGGTCGTAGTTGTGCGCCGCGTTGGCGATGGCGCTGTCCAGCACCTTGCCGACGGGCTCGCTCGCGGCCTGCGGGGCGAAACGCAGGACCGCCTGAGCCTCCGTGGCGTCCATGCCACGGATGAGGTCCACCACGCGGCGGGCCTTCATGGGCGTGACGCGGATGTACCGCGCCTGGGCCCTGGCTTCCATGGTTGTCCCTTCAGTGTCTGACACGTTCGTCATAGTCGTTCACACCCCGCGTTAGCGGCGCTTCGACTTCCGGTCGTCCTTGACGTGGCCGCGGAAGGTGCGCGTCGGCGAGAACTCGCCGAGCTTGTGGCCGACCATCGACTCGGTGACGAACACCGGGATGTGGGTCTTGCCGTTGTGCACCGCGATCGTGTGGCCCAGCATGGCCGGGACGATCATCGAGCGACGGGACCAGGTCTTGATGACGTTCTTGGTGCCTGCTTCGTTCTGGACATCCACCTTCTTGATCAGGTGGTCGTCGACGAAGGGCCCCTTCTTGAGACTGCGCGGCATCTAAACCCGCTCCTAGCGCTTCTTGTTCGTCTTGCGGCGGCGGACGATGTACTTGCTGCTCGCCTTCTTGGGAGAACGAGTACGACCCTCCTTCTGACCCCACGGGCTGACCGGGTGGCGACCACCGGAAGTCTTGCCCTCACCACCACCGTGCGGGTGGTCAACCGGGTTCATCGCGACACCGCGAACGGTCGGGCGGACGCCCTTCCAGCGCATCCGGCCGGCCTTGCCCCAGTTGATGTTCGACTGCTCGGCGTTGCCGACCTCGCCGATGGTGGCGCGGCAGCGGACGTCGACCAGGCGGATCTCACCGGACGGCATGCGCAGGTGGGCCATCGGGCCCTCCTTCGCCAGCAGCTGCACGGAGGCACCCGCGGAGCGGGCGAACTTCGCGCCGCCGCCGGGCCGCAGCTCGATGGCGTGGATGGTCGTACCGACCGGGATGTTGCGCAGCGCCAGGTTGTTGCCGGGCTTGATGTCGGCGCCGGGACCGTTCTCGATCCGGTCGCCCTGGCTCAGGCCACGGGGGGCGATGATGTAGCGCTTCTCGCCGTCCGCGTAGTGGAGCAGCGCGATGCGCGCGGTGCGGTTGGGGTCGTACTCGATGTGCGCGACCTTCGCCGGCACGCCGTCCTTGTCGTGACGACGGAAGTCGATCACACGGTAGGCGCGCTTGTGGCCACCGCCCTGGTGGCGGACGGTCACACGACCGGTGTTGTTACGGCCGCCCTTGCTGTGCAGCGGGCGGACCAGCGACTTCTCCGGCGTGGACCGCGTGATCTCGACGAAGTCGGCGACGCTGGAGCCACGACGGCCCGGGGTCGTCGGCTTGTACTTGCGGATACCCATTGTCTCTCAGTCCTCGGAAGAATCCGGACTATCTAGACGTCCCTACCTCCGTCAGGAGGTGGGGCCGCCGAAGATGTCGATGCGGTCGCCCTCGGCGAGGGTCACGATGGCGCGCTTGGTGTTGGCGCGCTTGCCGAAACCGGTGCGGGTGCGCTTGCGCTTGCCCTGCCGGTTGATCGTGTTGACCCCGGTGACCTTGACCGCGAAGACCGCCTCGACGGCCTGACGGATCTGGGTCTTGTTGGCGCGCGGGTCGACGACGAACGTGTACTTGTTCTCGTCCAGCAGCGCGTAGCTCTTCTCGGAAACGACCGGCTTGACGAGGATGTCGCGCGGGTCCGAGTAGGTCTTGCTGGTGACGACAGCCGTGCTGTTCTCGGACATCAGGCGTCGCTCCCTTCGGTCTCGACGGCCTTGGCGGGCCCGGACACGAAGGACTCGAAAGCGGCCTTGGTGAAGACCACGTCGTCGGAGACGAGCACGTCGTACGTGTTCAGCTGGCCCGGCTCCAGGATGTGCACCTGGGGCAGGTTGCGGGCGGACAGCCACGCGGCCTCGTCGGAGCGCTCGGCGATCAGGAGCAGGTTCTTGCGCTCCGAGATCTTGCCGAACAGCGTCTTGGCGGCCTTGGTGGAGACCTCGCCCTCGATCACGCCGGAGACGACGTGGATACGGGAGTGGCGGGCCCGGTCGGAGAGGGCACCGCGCAGGGCGGCGGCCTTCATCTTCTTGGGGGTCCGCTGGGAGTAGTCACGCGGCACGGGGCCGTGGACGACGCCACCGCCGGCGAACTGCGGGGCGCGGGTCGAACCCTGACGGGCGCGGCCGGTGCCCTTCTGGCGGTACGGCTTCTTACCACCACCGCGGACCTCGCCACGCGTCTTGACCTTGTGCGTGCCCTGACGGGCCGCGGCCAGCTGCGCGACGACGACCTGGTGGATCAGCGGAACGCTGACCTTGGCGTCGAAGATCTCGGCCGGGAGCTCGACGGTCCCGGTCTTGTCGCCCGCGGGCGACAGAATGTCAATGGTGCTCATAGTCCCTTAGGCCCCCTTGGCCGCGGTGCGGACCAGGACGAGGCCGCCGTTCGGACCAGGAACCGCGCCCTTGATGAGCAGCAGGCCCTTCTCCGCGTCAACGGCGTGAACGGTCAGGTTCTGGGTGGTGACCCGCTCGTTGCCCATACGGCCCGCCATGCGGAGGCCCTTGAACACACGGCCCGGGGTGGCGCAGCCACCGATGGAGCCGGGCGAGCGGTGCTTGCGCTGGGTACCGTGACCGGCGCCGAGGCCCTTGAAGTTGTGACGCTTCATGACACCGGCGAAGCCCTTGCCCTTGCTCTTGCCCGTGACGTCGACCTTGACGCCGGACTCGAACACCTCGGCCGTGATCTCCTGGCCGAGCGTGTACTCGGCGGCGTCGGAGGTACGGAGCTCCACCAGGTGGCGGCGGGGGGTCACATCGGCCTTGGCGAAGTGGCCCTTGAGGGGCTTGTTCACCTTGCGCGGGTCGATCTCGCCGAAGGCGATCTGGACCGACTCGTAGCCGTCGATGTCGTTCTTGCGGACCTGGGTGACAACACAGGGCCCGGCCTTGACCACGGTGACCGGGACGACACGGTTGTTCTCGTCCCAGACCTGGGTCATGCCGAGCTTCTCGCCCAGGACGCCCTTGATCTGCTTTGCCATCTCTTCCGCGCCTCTCAGAGCTTGATCTCGATGTCAACGCCGGCCGGAAGGTCCAGGCGCATCAGCGAGTCAACGGTCTTGGGCGTCGGGTCGAGGATGTCGATCAGGCGCTTGTGCGTACGCATCTCGAAGTGCTCGCGCGAGTCCTTGTACTTGTGCGGCGACTTGATGACGCAGTACACGTTCTTCTCAGTGGGCAGCGGCACCGGGCCCGCGACCGACGCACCAGTACGCGTCACCGTCTCGACGATCTTCTTCGCCGAGGAGTCGATGACCTCGTGGTCGTAGGCCTTGAGCCGAATGCGGATCTTCTGTCCCGCCATGGCTACTCAGTAGTCCTGTCTCTCGTCCGCTCCGGAACCCGGCGGGTACCGCGATTCTCTCCGACCCACGCGGTCGGGCGTGTCGCACTCCCTCTACGCAGATGTCCCAGGGGACATCCCAACCAAGGGGGTGCGGGCCGAGCCCGCGCGCCGGGGGAGAACCACCCACCGGGTGCCTGGTCGGTACCCCGCTGACACTTCCCGGAAGATTCCCGTACGTCCGCCCCAGCGCCACCGGCGGGCCTTGCGGCCTTCGGGCAGTTGGGGCGACGAGTACTGTGGGACTCGCTTCCGGTCCTCCCGGCGGGAGGCGCGCAGCATCGGCACTCAACCGAGCAACCCGACTAGTCTGCCATACAGGGCCCGGACCTGGCCAATCGGGCGGAAGAGGGTACCCGCAGCCCCCCCGCTGTCAAACTCCGGCACACCCGGCGAGCCGGGAACGTCCGCCGGGCCCGGCCCCGTTACCACAGCCGGGAGAATGCCCGGCCGACCCCCGTACCACCTGCGGAATCACCGCCTCCGCGAGGACGGCGGGCCGTACGGTCCGGCCGGAGCGCGACGGCTCCCCGGGCCCGGAGCCGTACAGCGGCACCGGTCGGCGGAACAGTCCGGTGGAACCGTTCGGCGGCACCGGCCGGCGGCAAATTCATTCGAACCCTCCCCCGGTCGTTCCTACAGTGGGCGACTCGCGGACCGGCGCGCGCCGACCGGGTGGCCGTACACCGCGCGGAGAACCGAGAAGCCGAGGAACGGGGGACCGAGTGCGTATCCAGTATCCCCGTACGCCCCATCTGCCCTGGTCCCCCGGGGCGGGCCCGGACGATCTGCGGATCACCCGGGCCGGGGCGGACTCCTTCACCGGGCGTGAGATCGTCGTCACCGAGAAGCTCGACGGCGAGAACACCACCCTCTACCGGGACGGCCTGCACGCCCGCTCGCGCGACTCCGGCCACCATCCGTCCCGGACCCGGGTCAAGGCGCTTTGGGCCCGGACCGGCCGGGCGATCCCGCCCGGCTGGCGGATCTGCGGCGAGAACATGCTCGCCCGCCACTCCATCGGCTACGACGACCTCGACGCCTTCTTCTACGGCTTCTCCGTCTGGGACGACCGGAACCACTGCCTCGGCTGGGACCGTACGACCGCCTTCCTGCGCGGTCTCGGGATCCCCGTACCGAGGGTGCTGTGGCGCGGCGACTACGACGAGCGGGCCCTGCGGGCGCTCCGGATCGACCCGGCCCGGCAGGAGGGGTACGTGGTCCGGACCACGGCCGGGTTCGGCTACGGCGAGTTCGCCGACCGGGTCGCCAAATGGGTCAGGCCCCGGCATGTCCGTACCGACCGGCACTGGATGCACTCCGCCGTCGTCGAGAACGGCCGGGGCCCGGGGGCGGTGCTGTGGGACGTCCGGGCGGGTGAGCCGGTGACGGCCGACGAGCTGGCCGCCGTGACCGGCCCGGGGTGGCCGGAGTCCCGGGACCCGGGCCCCGGCGCGCCGCCGACCGGGCCGTACGCCCCCTCCCCCGGGACGGATCGAGGCGGCCCGTACGGCCCGCTCACCGCCGGGACCCGGCTCGATCTGCCGGAAGCCCTCGCCGGTCTCGACCTCCTCGGCGACGAACGGCTCACCGCCGCCCTCGGTCTGCTGCCGGCGGCCGGGGAACGCGGCCCGCTCGCCGGGCGGCTCGCGCCCCTCGTCGGGATGCGGACCGCCCGCCGGGTCGCCGACCTGGGCGGGCTCCGGCCCAAGCTGTACCGGCCGTTCCCCGACGAGGAGCGGCGGGCCGGTCTCGTCCGGCTCTCCTACGCCGCCGACCTCCGGGTCCTGCACACCGTGGCCCACGCCCTCGCCCCGACCGCCGAGGCCCGGGAGCTGACCGAGTGGTCGGCGCTCTGGGCGGCGGACGCCGGGCTCTACGAGACCCCCGCGCCCTGGGAGTCGTGGTCCTTCGGCGGCCTCGGCCCCGATCCGGCCGACCGCTGCCGGGCCGAGGCCCGGGCGGCGTACGCCCGGGGCACGGTGGGCGGGGAGCGGGAGGCCGTCGCGGCGACCTGGCGGTGGCGCGACGGGGCCTTCCCCCGGCTGATCCAGCTCGTCGGGCCGTCGGGCAGCGGCAAGAGCCGGTTCGCGGCGGGGCTCCGGGCCGACGCCGACCGGTGGATCTCCCTCGACGCGCTGCGCGAGGAGGCCGGGGACCGGGCGGACCAGCGGGCCAACGCGGACGTACTGCGGCGCGCCGTCGCCCGGCTGGACGCGGCCCTCGCGGCCGGCGGGACCACGGTCTGGGACGCCACCGGTATCGACCGGCATCAGCGGGCCCGGGTACTGGCGGTCGCCGCCCGCCGGGACGCGCTGGTCACCCAGGCCGTGACCGTGGTCGACCCGGCGGAGCTGATCCGCCGCAACCGGGTACGGGACCATCCCGTACCGGCCGCCGTACTCGACCGCCAGCTCCGCCGCTACGCGCCCCCGTACCCGGGCGAGGCGCACCGGACCTGGTACATCGGCGCCTACGGCACCGTCGAGGACAGCGACAACGACAACACGGGCGGGGACCGGGCGGAGAACGACGGATACACGGAGAGCGGCGGAGATGCGGACGAGTGAGCAGATCTACCACCGGGTGCGGTGGGACGCCCGCTTCGACCCGGGCCGGTTCGTCATCGGCGTCGCCCAGCGGGGCGGCGCCGCGCCGAAACGGATCCCGCTGCCCTCGTTCTCGCCCGGCGGGGACGTCCCCTGGCACCGGGTGGTCTTCTTCGAGGCCGACGGGGAACGGGTCTGGGACCGGAAGACCGGTGCCGACCGGCTCGACACCTCGGACGCGGGCCGCGCCCGGGCGCCGAGAGTGCTGGCCCCGCCGTTCTTCGAGCCGGTGGCGGTCGGGGCCGCGGGAGCGCGGGAGCCCGTACCGCCGCTTTCCGTCCCGGACGCGCGCCGGCTCCCCCGGGTGCTGACCTGGAACACGCTGTGGGACCGGTACGACACCGAGCGCGTCGAGACCGCCCGCCGCCGCCCGCTGCTGCTGGCCGCCCTGCGCGCCGCCGACGCGGAGGTGATCGCGCTCCAGGAGGTGGAGCCGCCGCTGTACGACCTGCTGCGGGACGCGGAATGGGTCAGGGACGGCGGCTGGTCGCTGATCCCGGGGCGGCGGGCGGCCGGGGAGTACGGGCTGCTGATCATGTCCCGGCTGCCGGTCCGGGAGGCCGGGCTGCACGTCCTCGGCCCCCACAAGGCGGTACTCGCGGTCGTCGTGGAGACCGCGGGCGGGCCGCTGACCGTCGCCACCACCCATCTGACCAGCGACCACACCACCGACGGCCCGGCCCTGCGGCGTACCCAGCTCGCCACCCTGCGCCGGGGTCTCGGCGGGGTAGAAGGCGACCTGGTGCTGATGGGCGATATGAACGACGCCACCCGGCTGCCCGGCGAGGCCCTCGGTCTGGACGACGCCTGGACGGACGACGGTGCCGAGACCGTGCCGGACGACCCCGAAGCGCCGACCTTCGACCCCCGGGTCAACCCGCTGGCGGCCCTCGGCTCCCTCACCGGCCGGGCGGGCCGGATCGACCGGGTGTTCCTGCGCGGCCGGTACATGGCGGCCCGGGCCCGGCTGATCGGTACGGTGCCGGACCACACCGGCCTGTACGCCTCCGACCACTACGGCGTCCTCGCCGAACTCACCCCGCGCCCCACGGTCCCCCGCCCCTCCGGCGACCGCACGGGCGCGGACCGGGCCGCCGACACCCTGCGCCGGATCACCGACGCGTTCCCCGAGGGCTTCGTCCATCCGGTGGGCTCCCGCCGGATGGGGTGCGAACTGCCGGGCGCCGATCTCGACCTGGTCGCCGCGCTGCCGGGCGCGCCCGCGATCGAGGACGTACGCGACCGGGTCCGGCGGGCGGTCCCCGACGCGGAACGGCCCCGGGTGGTCACCGGGGCGCGGTCGGACGGTCTGCGGTTCAGCACCGGCGGACTCGATGTCGACCTGGTCGTGGCCGGGACCCGTGACATACCCCCGGCGCGGGCGGTGGAGCGCCGTACCGAACTGGGCGAGGCGGCGGCGATCGCGCTGAGCGCCGTCGGCGACGCGGACGCCGTCCTCGACCTGGCGGGCGCGGCCCGCCGCGACGCCTTCACGGGCCTGGCCCGCGCGGTGAAGGCATGGGCCCGGGCGAAGGGCCTGGACTCGGCGCCCTTCGGCGGACTTCCGGGCCTGGGCTGGGCCGTACTCGCGGCCCGTACCGTACGCGAAGCGGACCCGGCGATCCTCGCGGCGGGCGGCGACGAACCCCTCCGGCACTTCTTCGCGACCTGGGCGGCCCGCGACTGGGACACCGACGCCCGCGACCCGGTACGGCTGACCACCCCCACCGCACCGGTCCGCTCCTGTACGGCCGCGATGGGCACGGGCGCCCGGGCGGTCCTGGCCCGGGAGCTGTACGACGCCTGGCACACCCTCGAAACGACACCCCCCGGCACCGACCCCTGGCCCGCCCTCACGGCCCCGCCCCCGCTGCCGGACCGCCACGCCGCCTGGGCGGTGATCTCCGTCCCGGCCCCGGACCCAGCCCTCATGGGCCGGGTCCGCGGCCGGATCCGCGCCCTGATCGCCCTGCTGGAGGAGTCCGGCCTCCCGGACGTCCAGGCCTGGCCGCACCCGCTCGGCACACCCCCGCTCCACTTCGGGATCGGCCTCGGCCCGACGCCCCCGTCGCCCTCCCGCTTCACCACCACGACGGCGGGCTGGACGGCCGGCCTCCCGGGCGTGACGCTGACCCTGAACCGGGCGCTGCCCGGGCCGCTGGGTCAGGAGTAGCGGGGCAGGTTCTCCGCCCCTCCCCCGTCCGGGGTCCGGCGGCCCCTCGACCTCGACGTCCTGCTCGGAGGTCACCGACACGGGCAGACGGCCCGTGCCTTCACGGCGCCGGTACGCCGATCCCGAAAGCCGTCGTCAACTTTACGACCACCGATCACCCGTTCGCATGAATATACTGGATTACGTATCTTCATGCAGCGGTGCCTACCGTCTATGCCATGGTCACTTCCTCTCACGAGGCCGCGCACCGGATCTTCCAGGACCGGCCCGAATTGCTCAGCCCGGTCTTCCGGGTCCTGGGCGTCCCTCTGCCCGAGAAAACCTCCATCGAGGTACTGACGGGCGATGTCACCGAGATCCGCCCGCTGGAGCGCCGGGTCGACAGCCTGCTGCGGGTCGAGTCGTCGGACGGCGAGCAATTCCTGCTGGCCGTGGAGGCGCAGCGGCGCCGCGACCCGGAGAAGGCCGCCAGCTGGACGTACTACCTCGCCTATCTGAAGGCGAAGTACGGGATCCCGGCTCTCTTACTGGTCGTCTGCCACGACCGGGCCACCGCGAAATGGGCGGCCGGGCCGTTCACCACGGGAGTCGAGGGCTGGACCGCCCTCAGCACCCGTCCGATGGTCGTGGGGCCGGAGAACCTGCCGGTGATCACCAGCCCCCGCGAGGCCCGGCAGAACCTCGCACTGGCCAGCCTTTCCGCCCTGACCCACACCACCCACCCGGAGGTCGACGCCATACTGGAGGCGCTGGCCTCCGCGCTCGGATCCGCCGCCAAGGACGGCGAGTCCGGCGACTACTTCACCGAACTGCTGGAAATCGGCCTGGGCGACACCCCGGCCGGAGCACACTGGAGGAACCTGATGGCAGTTGGCACGTACTTCCCCGGCCGAGGAACGATGATCGAGCGATCCTTCCTCAAAGGTGTCGCCGAAGGACAGGAAAAGGGGCGCGAAGAGGGACTCGCCGAGGGTCAGGCCGCAGAGCGTTCCCGGCTGATCCTCAGCGCCCTGGAGAAGCGCGGCATCCCCACCACCGACGACCACCGCACCCGGATCGCCGACTGCACCGACCTCGAAGTACTCGACCACTGGTGGGACCAAGTCTTCACCGTCGACAACGCCGAGGAGTTGTTCATCGAGGGGGGCGAGGAGGCCCGGGGCTGATCGCCTCCTGAGCAGCGGAACGCCACGCCGGTCGCGGACCGGCGTGGCGTTCTGTTGTTCGGGGGCTCACACCTCCGGGTCACCCGGGTCGCCGAAAAGGGGCGGGCGGGGCAACCTCGTCGCACGATAATCCGTCTAGATGATCGCGGAACCGGTCCGACCAGCCCCTTCCGCCCATCCCTGACCAAGGACACGAGTACGCCCACGGGGGCAGCCCGCCCGCTGCCGGGAGCGGACGGAGCCAAGACGCATGCATACGCCACCTACCCCTGTCCCGGCCCGGCGGCCGCGTCGGCGTACGGTGGTCGGCGCGTTGACGGCGCTGGCCGGACTGGGGGCGGGGGCCGCCGCCTGTACCGTACCGGCGAGCCCCGACTCCGTACCGACCGCCGATCCCGCGCCCGGGATGCCGATAGCGGGGACCCGGCGGGCGCTGCTGATGCAGATCCTGGCCCACCCGGACGACGATCTGTACTTCATGAACCCGGACACCCAGCGGTCCCTGGCCGCCGGTACCCCGCTGGTCTGCGTCTATGTCACCGCGGGCGAGCACAACGGGATCAATGCCGTACCGGGTTCGGAGGAAGAGCCCGTCGCCGACCGGCCGGGCTACTCCTCCGCCCGTCACCAAGGGCTGCGGCAGGCGTACGCCACCCTGCTCGGCCTCGACAAGTTCACTCCGTGGCACCGGGACGTCCTCCCCCTCCGCGGCGACCGGCGGGCCGAGATCGACACCCTGTCCCACGCCGGGCGCCGGGTCGAGCTGATCTTCCTGAATCTCCCGATGCACACCCGGCGCCGCCGCAACGCGCTGCCCGGGCTCTGGAAGGACCGGGGCGGGATCGGCGTACAGACCGTGGTGGCGAAGGACTCGCCGCTGCGGCACAGCTCCCCGTACACCTATGACGGACTGATCGATGTCCTGGTGGGGCTGCTGGAGCGGTACCGGCCGACCGTGGTGCAGACCCTCGACCCGGACCCCGACATCCAGCACAGCGACGAGCGGACCCGGCGCAAGGACTCCGAACAGCCCGGCTACTCCGACCACGCCGACCACACCGCCGCCGCCTGCTTCAGCTGGGCCGCGATGATCCGGTGGGTACGGGACACCACCCGGCGCGGCGAGCCGGTACCGGGGTTCGTGGCGACCGCGTTCCGCGGCTACTACAACCGGCACTGGCCGAAGAACCTGCCGCCCGAGGTGCTGCGGACCAAGGCGTCCCATCTGGTGCCCTACGGCGGCGACCCGGAATGGGACTGCGGCAACCCCTCCGGCTGCGGGGACTACGCCGTCGGCGGCGTCCGGCCGCTGCGGAACCGGAAGGGCTGGGTGCGCTCCACCCACCACCGCTACCCGGGCCCCCGCCCGGTCGCCGTCGCCGGCCGGAGCGGGCGGCTCACCGCCTACGGCGTCCTCGGGCTGCGCGCGGTCCGCTGGCACGAGACCGCGTCCGGCAGCGGCGTCTGGCAGGACCCGACCGATCTGGGCGGCGGCCCGCTCGCCCCGGCGCTCGGGCACACCGTCCTGTCCGACGGGCGGCTGCTGCTGTTCGGGCTGCGGTTCGCCGCGATCGGCGGGCGGCATGCCGAGAACCGGCGCGAGATCGTGCTGCTGGAGCAGCGGGCGGCGGGCGGCGGGTTCCGTGCCTGGGACGGGCTCGGCGCCCCCGAGCACACCGGCGACCGGAGCCGCCGGATCGGCGTCCCCACGGCGGTGACCGGCGGCGACGGCCGGGTCCATCTCTTCGTCCGGAACGCCGCCAAGGGTGTCAGTACCCGGGTCCGGGCCGTCGACGGAAGCTGGGGCGGCTGGCACGATCTCGGTGGCGCGGAGATCCAGGACGGGCTGTCGGCGATCGCCGACGGCCGGGGCCGGGTCCATCTCTTCGCGGCGGCCCGGGAGGGCGTGCGCCACTGGTCGCAGGACCGGACCGGCGGCCCGGTGGCCCTCCGCTCGGACGGCGACGCGCTGCCGACGCCCGGCGACGAGGTGACGGCCGTACCGCTGCCGGACGGCCGGATCGAGCTGTACTACCGCAGGCCCGCGTCGGGACGGCTGGTCGCCGTGACCGTCGGCGGCGCGACGGCGGGTACGGGCTCCGCGGCGGCGACCGCCGCCCGTACCGCGCCCCCGGTCCGGGCCGTACCGGCGATGGAGGGGTACGGCCCGGTCGGCGCGGCCGCCCTCGGCGGCGCCCCGGTCCTGGTGGGCCGGGATCTGCGGGGGCGGATACAGCTGACGGGACGTAACGGCGGCGTACGGCGGCCGGGCTCCCTGGACTCGCCGGTCCTGGTGGCGGCGGGCGGCACGATCGCGGCGGTCGGGCTGGACACGGCGGCCCGGCCGTGGGTGATGCGCCCGGTGCGCGGTGGCCCCGTACGGGCGGCCGAAGCGGGACGGTAGCCGACGGCGGCCGACGGCCCGCGACCTTCAGGAATGACGAAGAGGCCCCGCACCTTTCGGTGCGGGGCCTCTCGCGGTGCTCGTTACGGAGCAACCAGGTCAGACCGCGAAATTACTTCGTGATCTTGACGACCTGGCCGGCGCCCACGGTCCGGCCACCCTCACGGATGGCGAACTTCAGGCCCTCCTCCATGGCGACGGGCTGGATCAGCTCGACGGTCATGGAGGTGTTGTCGCCCGGCATGACCATCTCGGTGCCCTCGGGGAGGGTCACGACGCCGGTCACGTCCGTGGTACGGAAGTAGAACTGCGGGCGGTAGTTGTTGAAGAACGGGGTGTGACGGCCACCCTCGTCCTTCGACAGGATGTAGGCCTGGGCCTCGAACTCGGTGTGCGGGGTGACCGAGCCCGGCTTGATGATGACCTGGCCGCGCTCGACGTCCTCGCGCTTGATGCCACGGAGGAGCAGACCGACGTTCTCACCGGCCTGGCCCTCGTCGAGCAGCTTGCGGAACATCTCGATGCCGGTGACCGTGGTGGTGGTCTTCTCGGTCTTGATGCCGATGATGTCGACGGTCTCGTTGACCTTGAGGACACCGCGCTCGATACGACCGGTGACGACGGTGCCACGACCGGTGATCGTGAAGACGTCCTCGATCGGCATCAGGAACGGCTTGTCGACGTCGCGCTCGGGCTGCGGGATGGCCTCGTCCACGGCCTCCATCAGCTTGAGGACGGACTCGCCCCACTCCGCGTCGCCCTCGAGGGCCTTGAGCGCGGAGACCTTGACGACCGGCAGGTCGTCGCCCGGGAACTCGTACTCGGTGAGGAGCTCACGGACCTCGAGCTCGACGAGCTCCAGGATCTCCTCGTCGTCCACCATGTCGGCCTTGTTCAGGGCGACGACGATGTACGGAACGCCGACCTGGCGGGCCAGGAGCACGTGCTCCTTGGTCTGCGGCATCGGGCCGTCGGTGGCGGCGACCACGAGGATGGCGCCGTCCATCTGCGCGGCACCCGTGATCATGTTCTTGATGTAGTCCGCGTGACCCGGGCAGTCGACGTGCGCGTAGTGACGCGACTCCGTCTGGTACTCGACGTGCGCGATGGAGATGGTGATACCGCGCTGACGCTCTTCGGGCGCCTTGTCGATCTGGTCGAAGGCCGAGGCCTCGTTCAGGTTCGGGTACTTGTCGTGCAGCACCTTGGTAATGGCGGCCGTGAGGGTCGTCTTACCGTGGTCGATGTGACCGATGGTGCCGATGTTGACGTGCGGCTTAGTCCGCTCGAACTTCGCCTTCGCCACTGGGGTCCTCCTGGGGAGTGGTTCTGTACGCCTTACTCATCGGCGCCAGGTGATCTTTGCTGGGATACCGGTGCCAGGGGCACTTCCCGCCGGTTTGCCGGGAAATGCCCCCACGGGCTCCGGGAACAAGCCTAAAGCGTGTACTCGGGTGAGTTACTCGCCCTTGGCCTTCGCGATGATCTCCTCGGCGACGTTCCGGGGAACCTCGGCGTAGGAGTCGAACTGCATCGAGTAGCTCGCGCGACCCGACGTCTTGCTGCGGAGGTCGCCGACGTAGCCGAACATCTCCGAGAGCGGCACCAGGCCCTTGACGACCCGGGCGCCGGCCCGCTCCTCCATGGCCTGGATCTGGCCACGGCGGGAGTTGATGTCGCCGATGACGTCACCCATGTAGTCCTCGGGCGTGGTGACCTCTACGGCCATCATCGGCTCGAGCAGTACGGGGCTGGCCTTGCGCGCGGCCTCCTTGAAGGCCTGCGAACCGGCGATCTTGAAGGCGAGCTCGGAGGAGTCGACCTCGTGGTAGCCACCGTCGATGAGCGTGACGCGGACGCCCGTCATCTCGTAGCCGGCCAGGATGCCGAACTGCATGGCCTCCTGCGCGCCCGCGTCCACCGAGGGGATGTACTCCTTGGGGATGCGGCCACCGGTGACCTTGTTCACGAACTCGTACGAGGCGTCGCCGCCCTCGATCGGCTCGATCGCGATCTGCACCTTGGCGAACTGACCGGTACCACCAGTCTGCTTCTTGTGGGTGTAGTCCACGCGCTCGACGGCCTTGCGGATCGTCTCGCGGTACGCGACCTGGGGCTTGCCGACGTTGGCCTCGACCTTGAACTCGCGGCGCATCCGGTCGACCAGCACCTCGAGGTGAAGCTCGCCCATACCGCCGATGACGGTCTGGCCGGTCTCCTCGTTGGTGTGGACCTGGAAGGAGGGGTCCTCCTCCGCGAGCCGCTGGATGGCGACACCCAGCTTCTCCTGGTCGCCCTTGGACTTGGGCTCGATGGCGACCTCGATGACCGGCGCCGGGAAGTCCATGGACTCCAGGATGACCGGGTTCTTCTCGTCCGCCAGCGTCTCACCGGTGGTGGTCTGCTTCAGGCCCATGACGGCGACGATGTCGCCCGCGCCCACCGACTCGATCTCCTCACGCTTGTTGGCGTGCATCCGGTAGATCTTGCCGATGCGCTCCTTGCGGCCCTTCACGGAGTTCAGCACCGCGGTGCCGGACTCCAGACGGCCGGAGTAGACGCGCACGAAGGTGAGCTTGCCGAGGTGCGGGTCGCTCATGATCTTGAACGCCAGCGCCGACAGCGGCTCGTCGTCGGACGGCTTGCGCGTGACGACCTTCTCCGCGTCCTTGACGTCGTGGCCCTCGATGGCCTCGACGTCCAGGGGGGAGGGGAGGTAGCGCACAACCGCGTCGAGCAGGGGCTGGACGCCCTTGTTCTTGAACGCGGTACCGCAGAACACCGGGGTGACCGTGGTGCCCGAGGACTTGCCGGAGGCGATGGTGATCCGGCGGATCGCCGCGTAGAGCTGCTCCACCGACGGCTCCTCGCCGTTCAGGTACAGCTCCATGAGCTCGTCGTCGTTCTCGGCGACGGTCTCCAGCAGCTTGCCGCGGTACTCGTCGGCCGCCTCGGTGTGCGTGGCCGGGATGTCGACGATGTCGTACATCTCGCCCTTGGTCGCCTCGGCGGACCAGACGAACGCCTTCATGGTGACGAGGTCGACGACACCCTTGAAGTCGGCCTCGGCGCCGATCGGCAGCTGCATCACGATCGGCGTCGCGCCGAGGCGGTCGCTGATCATGTCGACACAGCGGTGGAACTCGGCACCGGTGCGGTCGAGCTTGTTGACGAAGCAGATACGCGGCACGCCGTAGCGGTCCGCCTGACGCCAGACGGTCTCGGACTGCGGCTCGACACCGGCGACACCGTCGAAGACGGTCACGGCGCCGTCGAGGACGCGGAGCGACCGCTCCACCTCGACGGTGAAGTCGACGTGGCCCGGGGTGTCGATGATGTTGATCGTGTGATCGACGTCCTCGAGCGGCCAGTGGCAGGTCGTCGCGGCGGACGTGATGGTGATGCCGCGCTCCTGCTCCTGCTCCATCCAGTCCATCGTGGCAGCGCCGTCGTGGACCTCACCGATCTTGTAGCTCACACCGGTGTAGAAAAGGATCCGCTCGGTGGTCGTCGTCTTGCCCGCGTCGATGTGGGCCATGATCCCAATGTTGCGGACCTTGGCCAGGTCAAGCGAAGTGGTGGCCATATGGCTCAGTCTTCTCTCGGTCTCGATGGGGGTAGCGACTACCAGCGGTAGTGCGCGAAGGCCTTGTTGGACTCGGCCATCTTGTGCGTGTCCTCACGCTTCTTGACCGAAGCGCCGAGGCCGTTGGAGGCGTCCAGCAGCTCGTTCATGAGGCGCTCGGTCATGGTCTTCTCGCGGCGGGCGCGGGAGTAACCCACGACCCAGCGGAGCGCGAGGGTGGAGGCGCGGCCCGGCTTGACCTCGATCGGCACCTGGTAGGTGGCGCCACCGACACGGCGGGACTTGACCTCGAGAGACGGCTTGACGTTCTCGAGCGCGCGCTTCAGCGTGATGACCGGGTCGGCGTTGGTCTTCTCGCGAAGACCCTCCATGGCGCCGTACACGATCCGCTCGGCGGTGGAACGCTTGCCGTTGAGCAGAAGCTTGTTGATGAGCGACGTCACCAGAGGAGAACCGTAGACCGGGTCGATGATGACCGGGCGCTTCGGGGCGGGGCCCTTACGAGGCATTCTTACTTCTCCTTCTTGGCGCCGTAGCGGCTGCGGGCCTGCTTGCGGTTCTTGACACCCTGGGTGTCAAGGGAGCCGCGGATGATCTTGTAACGAACACCCGGCAGGTCCTTCACACGGCCACCACGCACGAGCACGATGGAGTGCTCCTGCAGGTTGTGTCCCTCACCCGGGATGTAGGCCGTGACCTCGATGCCAGAGGTCAGACGCACACGCGCGACCTTGCGCAGGGCCGAGTTCGGCTTCTTCGGGGTGGTCGTGAACACACGCGTGCAGACGCCGCGGCGCTGGGGCGAACCCTCGAGCGCGGGCGTCTTGTTCTTCTCGACCTTGTCCTGCCGGCCCTTCCGGACCAGCTGCTGGATCGTAGGCACTACTTCTCCGGTTTCTGTGTGCCGTTCGTGAAACTAACCTGGAACGTCACCGACCCACGCGGTCGGGTGTGTCGAATACTGCGGGGCTCTCCGCGAGGCGGGGATGGCGCAGATTGCGGTGGCCGTTCAGTGGACTCGTATGCGGCTGAGGACACGCACAAGAGCCCAGGCACACCCCAGGCACAAGGTCTGAGCGTACCTATCGCACGGACTTGGGTCAAAACAAATGCCCACGCGGAGCGCGACCCGGCCGAGCCGCCGGAACGGCCCGTTCGGGCGGCGGCACGGCTCCGGGCCGGGCGGGGACCGGGCGGGGGCCGGGTGCGGGCCGGGCGGGGACCGGGCGGGGGCCGGGTGCGGGCCGGGCGTAGGCATATGACCGATAGGCCGGATATGCGGTTCAACAGGGCCGGAGGCCGGGCGGTGCGCGCCCGTTTCGTACGGGACGTACGGGGGTGTACGGGACGTACGAGGTGTACGGGCTGTACGCCGCACGCGGCCGGCGGGTGGGCGGGTCGGCCGATCGTATCGGCCTTCCGGTCCGTACGAGCCCTGCCCGCGCCCGCGCCCGGTCCCGGTCCGGCTCCGGCTCCGGCTCCGGCTCCGGCTCCGGCTCAGCCGACGTGGTCGTCCGGGGCGCCGCCGGGGGTGTCGTCCGTACGGCCCCCCTGATCGCGCGGCGGACGGCGGGGCGCCGGAAGCTGGGGGATGGTCGGCACCTTCGACTTCCGGCTCTTGACCCCGAACGTCGGGCGCGGCTGCGCCGACCCCGGTCCCTCGTCGCCCTCGGCCGCCGGGGCGGCAACCCCCGGGCGAGGGCTGGAACGAGGGGCCCGTCCGTTGTGTGTGTCAGCTCAACCGCTGGTCTTGTCGGCCGCGTTCGG